>JAIVWA010000595.1:0-3104 GCA_049190255.1 Gammaproteobacteria bacterium
TTAGCAGCTCAATAGCTAATTTCCTTCACTCGATATTAACCGTCGGTTGCTGTTTCTGATATTCTTTACCCTGATAAGAAATCTGGCGTATGTTTACACTGAGAAACATCGTCGATACGAAACCGGCAATGATGACCGGAAAGACCTGGAGGGCATGGTTAGCCAGAGTGAAACCGGCCGCTTCTTTAGCGGTGACGCCAAATAAAGAGAGTGCGAAAATCCCGCCTGCTTCCCAAAGTCCCCACCAGCCGGGAACCGACGGCAGAGAAATAAAAAAGCAAACAATCACCATGACGGTGGTCATTTCAAGATATGTCAGGTTGATGCCCGGACTGCCGAGTGAAAATAAATAATAGGAGAAAGCTGCCAGTCCCCAGATAAGAACGGAGAGAACCGCACAGGATAACATTTTTTTCGGGTATCGAATCAGGGTGAAACCCCGGGCAATGTTTTTCAGTATATTGATGACCGGCTCACAGATTTTTTTTCTAACCGATGACTTAAATTTTTCTCCTGCAAAAAATAACAACTCCGGCGTGTACCTAACCACACTGTAAATAATTTTACGAAATTTGCCGATGCTGAACAGTGCGATTCCAACGACTAACAGGGCCCCTAATTTCAGCAAACCACTGAATACAGTTTGCAGCGTTTCCAGGTTCAGCTGATAGGATCCAAAGGTCACATTTTGATCCGGATCGATTTGCAGCATTCCGACGGTTAACATAAACAATAAAAGTAAAATGCAGATGTCGAAAACGCGTTCTGCAACCACAGTCGCCAGGCCGGTGGTAAAAGGTATTTTCTCCTCTTTTTGCAAGATCACCGGGCGGGCCACTTCACCGAGGCGTCCCGGCAGCACACAGTTAATCATAAACCCAATCATCATCGGATGATAAGCCCGCCAGACACTGATCTCACGCGTTGATTCCAGTATGATACGCCAGCGCCAGGCCCTTAACATAAACGATAAAAACGTAATCACAACTGCCGGTAAGACCCAAAGATAATTGATAGATACCAAATAATGGAAAAGTTCCGTCAGGGGAACATTTTTAAAAGCAAAATAGAGCGCTACTGCCGATATAATAATGCCCCCGATAAAGGAGGCGGCCATTTTTTTTGTCATTTTGAAAAAAATTCCCGGGCGGCGGCAATATCCTTTTTAATCTGATCGATCAGCGCCGAGATGTTGGAAAATTTTATTTCATCCCGTAAGCGTTTGATAAAATTTACGCGAATCTTTTCTCCATATATATTATCATTAAAATCCAGAATATGCACTTCAACTGTGAACTCATGATCTTCAAAGGTTGGACTGTATCCGATGTTGGCAACGCCGTTGTGCTGGTTTCCTCTGCATTCCACCGTAACGGCATAGATTCCGGTTTTGGGGCACAGTTCATCGTGCAGGTTGATATTGGCTGTCGGAATGCCCAAAAGCCTGCCACCGCGGTCACGCCCGGTCATCACCCGGCCTCTGATCTGGTAATGGCGCCCGAGCATTTTTTCCGCCTCTGTCATATGGCCGTCTATTACCAGTTCTCTGATCTTGGTACTGCTGATTCTATCTGTAAATCCTTTAGACATCTTTATCCAGCTGGCTAGGATGACCTCAAACCCATAATCGGGGCCATAGGATTTCAATAAATCGATGCTGCCTTCCCGGTTTTTACCAAAACTGTAGTCTTCGCCCACCACAATGGCTTTCATGCCGATTTTTTTAACCAGCAGTTCTCTGATAAATTGATCAGCGGACAGGGATGCAAATGCCCTGGTAAAAGGAACACAGATGAGGACATCGATACCGGTGCGCTCAATCAATTCGGCTTTTTGCTCATAAAGCGTAATCAGGGGCGGCTGGCCGTTTTGCTTTAATACCCTAATCGGGTGCGGTTCGAACGTCATGGCGATTGATGTTCCGCCCACGGTTTCGGCTGTTTCGATGACTTCGTGGAACAGGGCCTGATGCCCGATATGAACACCGTCAAAATTTCCGATGGTGATGACGGCGCTTTTAAACGGCTCATGAATTTTGTCGAGATGGTCAAAAATTTTCATAAAAAATATTCTCTATTCAGTCACTTTTCTGACTTATTTGGAGGCCATCAATAATGGCCTTGACATCAATCATAAAAAGGATATATTTAGTCCGAATATTGGATTAAATCAATCCTTTTCAGCGTGCCGAAGTGGCGGAATTGGTAGACGCGCTAGGTTCAGGGTCTAGTCTGTGTATACAGGTGGGAGTTCGAGTCTCCCCTTCGGCACCACAAATTATAAACACAAAAAGCGCAATTTCAACATTGCGCTTTTTTTATGGATTGTTACCTGAATTCATATCTTTATCCGCAAAAAATCCTCGGCACTGATTCTCATTAATTTTCATGCAAGATTCAGGTACTATCCGATTGGTAAGCCGACCTTAGCAAATTTGCGAAACTTACATTACCCATAGTCATCAATTTTACCCATTTGTCTTTTCCCGGGTCCATGCGCTGGAAAATCGCTTTATGGTTCATCCCCAGGTCCTTTAATTTTTGAACCTGGCCGACGATGTCTTCCAGAAACTGCAGCTTCTGTTTTAATTTTGATTTCCCATTCCGTGGGCAAGGGTTATGGGCGCAAAAAAGGGCGTCAAAATCGAGTTTTAAAACCTTTTTCAGTGATTGGATCTGATCAAATATTTTTTCATCGGAGCGAAAAAACTTGATTCGCTCTCCCAGGTAAAGATCGCCTGAAAAAAGCCGGCCATTGGTCTCTTCCCAAAAAACCGTATGATCTTTGCTGTGGCCCGGTGTGTGAACCGGCACAAGTTTACAGCGATTCGATTCTACGGCAGGGCCCAGCGGCGAAAGCCTGATGTTTTCCGACCGGCCCCAGATAAAGCGCTGGTAGGGAAGAATTCGGAAACCGGTTGCCATCTTTTGAACAGTCAAGGGGTGGCCGAAAGCTTCGATGTGATGATGCTTGGCGATCGCTGACGCGTTTCCGCTATGATCTTCATGATGATGGGTAAGCAGGATTTGGTGAAGTTTTTTTTCACCAAGCAGTTCGATAACGCTTTTCTGCATATGCCGTTGGCCGGTATCAATGACAAGTCC
>JAIVWA010000596.1:0-3103 GCA_049190255.1 Gammaproteobacteria bacterium
AAAGTTTCTTTTAAGATTAGACTGGCCGCTTTTCAGGCCAGCGGCGGCGCTGACACCTGAGTGCCAGTGTCCAATTTTCATGCAATCCCACGCCAGCTTACAAAGCCCCCTTAGAAGATCGCACCCCTGTAACGCGCCCGTCCGGGGATGAGGCCTGATCCAGGGCCCTGCCAAATGCCTTGAAAATGGATTCCACCACATGATGGTCATTTTCCCCGTAGGCCACATTAATATGTAAATTCATGCCGGCACGGTTGACCAGGGCCCTGAAAAATTCCTTGGTCAGAGACGGGTTGAGGGGGATTCCTGCGGCGACGGTCTCAGGTACATTGTAGACCAGAAAGGGACGGTTCGACAAATCAACGGTAACGGATGCCAGGGCATCGTCCATGGGCGTGACCGCATGGCCATAGCGCCTGATGCCTTGGCGTTCACCAAGGGCCTGTCTGACTGCATCGCCAAGCACAAGTCCAACATCTTCAACCGTGTGATGAAAATCGACGTCCAGATCCCCGGCAGCGCTGACGGATAGGTCAAAAAACCCATGAACTGCCAGCAGGGTAAGCATATGATCAAAAAAAGGAATCCCGCTGGATATTTTAGTCTGACCGCGGCCATCCAGTTTAAGAGAAATTTTAATGTCGGTCTCTTTTGTTTTTCGTTCGACTTCGGCTTTCCTTTTCATGATGGTTGCCAGGCTCCTGGTTTGGGTTCCGGGTTCGATTGAATTGTTAAATCTCTAAATTCCCCAATTTGGCGTTAATAAATATAAACCATATTCATCAGAAATCAATGAAATTTCATAAACTTCTGAATTTTTCAAGAATATTTCTCCAAAATTGTGATGAATAAAAAACGGGTGGTTCATCAAATGATAAACCACCCGTGAAAGGAGGTCAGAATGAAGCTTTTATTTCCTATCAAGCTGGTATATAAAGACGGAGCGACCTGTCGGGTCGTAGCCGAAGGCGAAGCCTGAAGCGACACCACAATTTTAGGCACTTTAGCGCATTTTAGGCATTTTAGGCATTTTTCCGGTTTACCGGATTAGTTGGATAAGTGGAGATGAGGGGGATCGAACCCCTGACCTCGGCGTTGCGAACGCCGCGCTCTCCCATCTGAGCTACATCCCCACATAACGAAGGTGAAACCTTTCCATATCAAATCAAAAAACAGCGGTCAATTGAAAAACACAGGAGGAACTCAATGAATCACAGCGTTACCTTAAATGATGCCTACAAGAGCTTTACCAGGGATCAAGATAAAATATTGCACCCCAAAGAAACCGTGAAACGTTTCAAAGAAAAATTAAAAACAATGGATTTGGATATCCTGAAAAGCGCCCTTCGGATTGATAACGGTCGTCTGGACATACCGATATATTTCAGCACCTGTGGCGAAGATGCCGCAGCCGTCACCGGTACCAAAAAGCAGATGGGTAAAGGCGGCACCCCCGATCAGGCTGAGGCCAGTGCCGTGATGGAACTGGCAGAACGATTCAGCTTTTTTAATTTTGCCAAAAATCCGGAAAATTTTTTCACCGATGTTTATACCAACGTTAAAGACAAGGCCATTGCCTTTGAAATGATCGCCCAATCCGTTCATGACGAATCCGATGACCTACCTGCCTCCCGTAAAATATTTGAAACCCTGCCTCTCAAATGGACCTGGGGTTACAATCTGTCCCGGGAAAAGGAAGTCCTGATACCCTTTGACTGGTTTTTTGCGATCAATGAATTCAACGGACCATCGGCCGGCAACTGTGTTGAGGAAGCCTTGATTCAAGGAATTTGCGAAATCGTTGAAAGACATACCTCATCATTGATCAGTCAGAATAAATTGATGGTTGCCGCCATTCGACCGGAATCGGTAACAGACCCGCTGGTGATTGAAATGTTTCAAAAATACAATAATGCCGGCGTAAAGCTCTATCTGTCTGATTTCTCTCTGGACACCGGAATACCCACTGTCGGGGCCCTGGCCTATGACCCGGTTACCTTTCCCGCCTTAAGCGAAATCGTCTGGACCGCAGGGACCACCCCGGATCCGCAAAAAGCCCTGAGTCGCACCTTGACCGAAGTCGCCCAGTTGGCCGGCGACTTCAACACCAATGCCAACTATGTCGCCAGTGGTCTGCCGAAATTTACCACGCTCGAGGAGGCCGGGTACGTGATCAACCCCGGAAAAGAAGTGGATATCAGCGATCTGCCCGATCTATCAAGCAACAACTTAAAAACCGAAATCCTCAATTGCCTCGCTGCGCTTGAAAAAATAAACATGCAGGCGCTGGTGATAAATACCATGCACGACCAACTGAAGATACCGGCCTTTTATACCATTATACCCGGCGCCCATTTCAGAGAACGATCTCTGGGCACCAGCGTCGGCATGTTTTCGGCCAAACACATATTTGAAAACAGGCCGGCGGCGGAAGCTATTAAGCAATTGAAATCCATGGAAAAGGCACTTCCCAATACATACTATATTAGTTTTTACCTGGGGGCATGCCATCTGGCCATCGATAATCCGGATTCGGCCCTTGCCTATTTTCGTCAGTCATTGGTGCAGGGACCCACCGAGCAGGATATTCCCAGCATATATTCTTATCTGGGCCAGGCTTTGAAAAATATGGAAGAATATCGCCAGGCCCTTGATATACTGAAAAAAGGAGAAAAGCTGGATCCGGAGAGAACGGATATCTACAATTTGATGGGGTTCTGCCATTTCAAGCTGAAAGAACATGAAAAAGCAATTAAAAACTTTAAAAAGGTGATCGTGCTGGATCCCTCGTCGGCCATCGATTATGCCAACATCGGCGTCAACTACCGTCAAATGGGTGAAAAAGAAAAAGCCATCCGTTATTACCAGATGGCCCTGACCCTTGACGATTCCATTCAATTTGCCAAAAAAGGGTTGGATGAGCTTAAGGGATAGTGCTGTTTTGGTTCAAGTTAGGGGCTTCGCCCCATTAGCGCTAAGTTGTTTTGTAAACCTTCACACGTTGCATTTATGCCATACGGGTTTGTTTGAAAAGATGAACGTCCAACATCGAACATCGAACGTCCAACGTCGAATAAAAAAGCGAATATCGAATGTCCAAGGA
>JAIVWA010000597.1:0-3100 GCA_049190255.1 Gammaproteobacteria bacterium
GTGATCCGGGGCAAACGGGTGCTGGTGGTGGAAGACGGACCGACTTTGACCCACGGCGAGATGAAAATCGGGGCCGGCGTGGTGGCGGCCCGCAAATTCGGGGCTGCCGAGCTGGTTGACCCGCGTCCTTACACGGTGGGCCGGTTGTCGGAAACCTTTGAGATTTATCCGAATATCGGAACGCTGCTGCCGGCCATGGGCTACGGCGAGGTGCAGTTAAAAGACATGGAGACGACCATCAACAATACCGAGTGTGATGCCGTGGTCATCGCCACCCCCATCGATCTGAACCGCATTATCAAGATCAGCAAGCCCAACACCCGGGTTTACTATAACCTGCAGGAAATCGGGCGGCCGAATTTCGATACGGTGCTGGCCGACTTCGTCAAAAAACACAATCTTTCTTAAGTCATAACCCTTTCGTATATGGGAGCGGCCTGCTTGCGGGCCTGCTCCCAGTGATGCTTTTTCTAAAGCAATTATTCGTGAAAGGTAATCACCATGGCTTTTAATCTAATGTAACAATGCACAATAGGGTGCAACAACAACAAGAGGTAACGAAGGAGGTACCGTAATGACGGAAAAATCGGAACGGAAAGTCAAGAAGGAAGAGTATGATGTGGTACTCCAAGGACAACCAGCGATTAAGCCGATGGTTGTATCACAGCGGGAGGGGGAAGCATTCAGGGTATGGTCTCCGGATGAGTTCTCACGGTTGAAGCGGGTCCTCATCGGCAGACCGGAGGGAACCAACATGCCGGCCCCCGAACCGGCTTGGCGGTACGATGTTCCTGGTTGCAAGCTACCCAGTTATATGCCTTTTCCCCAAGAGATGGTGGATGCAGCCAACGAGCAGATGGACTATTTCGTGAAAACGCTCGAAAACCGGGGAATTCTCGTTGACAGAATCCCGATTCTGCCGATGATGATGAACCGACCGTTCTATAATCCCATCGGCTGGGGACAGCATAACATGCACGGGGTCAACAATGTGCGTGACGTAAGTTTGGTTCACGGCCACGTCATTGTCGACGCGCCAACGGTTCGACGGACCCGCGTTTATGAGCGGTTCAACCTGCGGCCGTACTTCAACCTACTCGCCAAGGAAGACTCCAGCTGTTATCACACGTCAGCTCCCTTCCCGATGCTGACAGATGAATCCTACGACATGGACTACTATCACGACCGGACAAAACGAACTGATGAAGAACAGCGGGAGATGTTGCTGGCGGCCCAGTTCCAGCAAAAAAACGGGGAATTCCCTTGGGAATCCCTCTGGGACGGTGCTGACATCTGGAGCCTCGGCAAAGACATGTTCTACCAGCCCTCAGCAGTCGGCAACCATGCGGGCGCAGATTGGCTGCGGCGGTTCTGCAGAGAGCACGGATTCCGTTTCCACTCCGTAAAGTTTGATTCGCCGATCAACAGTGACCGGCCGACCAACTTCCACCCGTGGCACATCGACGTGAACATGTGTACGCCGCGGCCTGGTCTGCTCATCATCAACGAGGATTGGCCCCCGGTTGATGAAGGGTTCACCCAGCTCTTCAAACAGAACGACTGGGAAGTCGTGGTGGGCGCCCGGCCAACCCGTGTTCACAAGAACGACATTTACCTGACCGGGTTGTACGAGGGTAAATCCTGGATCTCCCTTAACACATTCAGTATTGACGAGAACGTGATGTGTGTGGAAGCCGGCGAAACAGCTTTCATGGAACAGCTCGACAAGCTGGGCGTGGAAGTGGTTCCGATTCCGTACGAAAAGGTGATCCCATTCGGCGGCGCCCTGCACTGCACCACGCTCGATATCGAGCGAGACACCGGCGAGAAGGGCGAGAGAGGGGAATACGAAGATTACTTCCCGAACCAGGTTGAGGGATACTAAGACCTGCGACGGATCGGCTTTGAAATCAAAATAGTCGATTTGTGCGCACCGGTAAACAGGGATTTTTCCCAGTAGCCTTTTTGGCAGCAGACGTTAAACTTGACGTCTGCTGCCCTGGGGGCCGGGGAATGAATCCCGCTGCCGGGTATTATCTTTCAGAGAATTCTTCTTTAAAAGGAGAAGTAGATTGAAAGCAAGGCTACCACCTCTGAAGTAATGGCGGCGACCATCGGATGACTTTCTCGAAATGGGTCTGAATCTTTTCGAGTGATATTCATCTGATTTTTGGGTAGCCGGGAACCGGTGGATAGGCTTGTCCTGATTTTTCATATTTGCCCTTCTTCCGTAAAGCCTTTATTTGTAAGGGCGTGCTGATTTCACCCCACCCCTGGCCTCCGCTTTTTAGGTTTCACTCTCGACCCTTTGGCGGGAGTAATGTATGTACTGCTACACAACATTTACTTATTGACCATCGACCAATAATATTGAAGTGCATTTCAGGCTGTGCTATTGTTAGTCCGCTAATGGTAGCGAAAGGAGGTTTTTATTATGTCAGCTATGGGAATTGGTCTTATTATCTTTATTCTTCTTTTCTTTGTGCTGGGGGTGGGCATGTATTTCATGGTCCAGGGAAGCGGCAAACGCTATATTATTGCCGGTAAGAGCCTGCCGTTTTTCCTGATCGGATCCATGCTTCTGGCACAATCCCTGGATGCCAACGCCACCATGGGCAATGCTGCCGGGGTTTACAGCGGCGGGTGGTGGGCCGGTTTTCAGTTTGCATTCGGCCTGGCCCTGTGTCTGCTGATCACGGGTCTTTTTTATGCCAAACCGTTGAACCGGATGAATCTGTTGACGCTGCCGGATTTTTATTTCCGAAGATATAACTGGTTGACCGAGGTCATCGTCTCCCTTCTAATGGCATTTAGTTTTGCCATCCTGGTGGCCGGCAACTTTGCCGGTTCGGCCTGGATTGTGTCCATTGTTTTCGAAATGGATTATGTCACGGCGCTGATTATCATTGCGATTTTTATTTTTATTTACACGGTATCCGGAGGGCTCTACTCCTGTGCGGCCACCGACATCGTCCAGATCTATCCGGCCATGATCGGATTTATCGGCTGCTTTTTTTACCTGCTGGCCGATTACGGCTGGGGCCATTTTTCAGCCGCCATTCCGGACAACTTCGTCAACCTGGCCGGATTAACCTCCATC
>JAIVWA010000598.1:0-1279 GCA_049190255.1 Gammaproteobacteria bacterium
TCATTTTTGTTTCCCATAGGTCAGGCCCTCGAAATGATATAGAAGGTTTAATGTCCAGACGTTCGAATATCCCCCAGCAACAAAAATAGCATATATCCGTTACTTATTCAAAATCGAAAAGCTGGTCCTTTGGGTTAGGTCAGAGATGATCGGCTCTGCCATAGATCAAATCTGTTCATGGTTTCAGGTGTCAGGAACTCCACAACAAAACCTGGACACTGAAATCTTGAGCATCAAATAAAGCCAATTTTGGGGATAGCTGCCTGCGCTGCTTTCCTTCTGGAGTCATTTGCTCCAATGTTTTCACCAATCCCTTCAACATCCACACAATTAGCTATTACCTCATATTGTTAAAGTTATAGGCCGGGACGGCGTAGCCGCCCGCCATCGCTTTTTTAAACATGTCTTTGGTATTGACCAATCCCAGTTCAACCATACCCCGGTTCGCCTGGTAGCGGTCCATGGTTATTTTCATGCGATCGCCGGCGGAAGCGATGGCAGGGGAGGCATGCCGTCGTATTTGACGACCTCGTCTGCTTTTCCGCAGAACACTAAGCTGTTGTTCATATGGTCCCGCTCATCCAGTCCGATCCGTCGCAACACGTCCGCCCATGTCTCGAAATCCCCGTACCCATTCACCACCTCGCTCTTCACCTTCTGCTCCTCCAGCTCGGGATGGTCTTTCACGAACTGCGCGTAAACATGCTCGGCATGGTCCTCGAACTCTACGTTGAACAGGAATGCCCTACGCATATTAAACCGCGCCATGAACCGGGTCATAATCACGTAGGTAAGCACTATGAAATAGGGAATGACCGGCCACAGGTACCACGGGTCTTTATGCCCGTCCTCCTTCATCTTCTCGTTCAATACCAGCAGGTGCCAGTACTCGTTGTCCTGCGCCTCCCTTGCCCATTCCATTACTTCACGCGCGCCCTTCACCAGTTCCCCGTTCTTGTAGCCCCGTGTCATCCTCGTGTACTGCCTGATTTCCCAGGCCCGGTAAGGTATGCTGGCCACCGTTTCAATCAGCTTTGCCTTGCCCACCGTGGTTTTCTTTCCCGTCATCATGTCCATTAAAAAGAAAAAAAACTTTGCCGCCAGCGTGTATTTATAGCGCGGCCTGTCCAATGTCGCCTGCTGTTCTTTTTTCAGGTCTATCTGTTCCGGCATAGTCCGTCTCCTTTAACGCGTTACGCGGCCGCGCCGTCCCGGGCATGGCCGTCAGTCCTCTTATTTAAACCAATCGCAGATCAAATTCAATGTCTTTATAGATATT
>JAIVWA010000598.1:1289-3097 GCA_049190255.1 Gammaproteobacteria bacterium
TAGTGCTGGACGCCGGCATGCAACGGTGAAATCTTCATTGTGGACCCTTTTCCGGCTCACGCCGCATTCCTATCCAGTCTGAATGGAAAACACCCTCCTCATCCAGGCGTTCATAGGTGTGCGCTCCGAAATAATCTCGCTGGGCCTGCAGCAGGTTGTGGGGCAGTCGCTCACATCGATAAGCGTCGAAATAGGTTAGGCCGGCGCTGATTGCCGGAATTGGAATCCCGATCCGGGCTGCCGTGCTTACGGTATTGCGCCAGCCTTTCTGGCTCGATTCCACCGCCTCTTTGAAGTAAGGATCGAGCAACAGGTTTTCCAATTCAGGATCCCGGTCGAATGCTTCATTAATCCGTTCCAGGTAAGCGGCCCGGATAATGCATCCACCCCGCCAGAGCAGTGAAATTTCACCATATTTTAAATCCCAGCCATATTTTTCCGCCGCAGCCTGCAGCTCGAAGAATCCCTGAGCATAACTGCAGATCTTAGAAGCATAAAGGGCCTGTCGAACCGACTCGATGAACTCTTCGCGGTTGACCGATTCACGGAACTCTTCTATGGCAGCCTCCGGTCCGGAGAGAATCTTGCTTGCCCGGACGCGCATCTCTTTCAAAGCCGACAGGTTACGGGCGAACACCGCTTCAGTTATCAACGTCGTCGGAACGAACAGATCGAGAGCGGATTGGGCCGTCCAGACCCCGGTTCCCTTTTGACCCGCCTTGTCCAGGATCATATCGACCAAAGCGTTTCCAGTCTTCGGATCCACAACCGAGAAGATGTCTCTTGTGATCTCAATCAGGTAGCTGTCGAGATCACCCGCATTCCATTGGGCGAAGACGTCATACAACTCATCATTGGAAAGACCCAGGCCGTCCTTAAGGAGGCTGTAAGCTTCACAGATGAGCTGCATATCGCCGTATTCTATGCCGTTGTGAACCATCTTCACATAGTGACCGGCCCCACCGGCACCGATCCACTTGCAGCAGGGAATATCATTGTTGGGACCCACCTTGGCAGAGATCCCCTGGAAGATGGCTTTTACGTGGGGCCATGCATCTTCAGACCCGCCGGGCATAATGCTGGGACCATGACGCGCGCCCTCCTCACCGCCGGAAATCCCGGCTCCCAGGTACAGAATGCCGGTCGTTTCGAGTTCCTCGAGCCGCCTTTCGGTGTCGGGATAATAGGAGTTGCCTCCATCAATGATGATGTCCCCGGGTTCCAACAGCGGTACAAACTGCTTGACAGTCTGACTCACAGGCTCGCCCGCCTTTACCATCATCATAATGCGCCGTGGCCGCTTGAGGTTTTTTACCAGTTCTTCGGGGCTGTGGCAGCCCACAATTGACTTGCCTTGAGCCGGACCCGCTATGAATTCATCAACTTTGGCGGTCGTCCGGTTGTAAGCGGCCACCTGATAACCATGGTCGGCCATATTCAAAATTAGATTCTGACCCATCACGGCCAGACCGATGAGTCCAATATCGCAATGTTCCGTCATTTTTCTATCCTCCTTTGTTTTCTTTGTTTTCGGCTCTTAGGGCCTTTTTTATGACAACATATTGATGGCGCTACGCTTAATCTATTTTAAAACAAGCAAACCGCAGAATATCGAATATTGAAATGCAGAATTTCGAAGGGTCGTTTTGTTCCCGGCCTTCGTAGCCATTTCGGCAGAGTAGGCTTGCTCAGTCTTTATTTTAAATGGACAGAATACATTATTCGATGTTCGATGTTGGACGTTCGATGTTCGATGTTCATTAGTTTCTCTTTCGATTAAACTGGCCGCTGTTCAGGCCAGCGGCGGC
>JAIVWA010000599.1:0-3096 GCA_049190255.1 Gammaproteobacteria bacterium
TGACACCTTGTATGAAACTTCATGGTATCCAATGTCATTTTCGTGTAGTTCCACTCGCAGTTACAGAGTTCAGACTTCGTCGTCGTCCTCGTCCTCGTACTCGTCCTCGTCCCTCGTCGCCCTATAAAACTCTGATTTCGAGGACGAGCACGAGCACGAGCACGAAAAGAATCCGATTAGATCGTCTACATACGCTCTGCGCCACTACTTCGCAGACGGCAGCCGGATGGTAAACGTCGTACCGACCTCTTCCTGACTGGCAACGGACATGCTGCCGCCCATTTTATCGATGATTCCGTAGCATACTGAAAGTCCCAGTCCGGTCCCTTTACCAACCGGTTTGGTGGTAAAAAACGGCGTAAATATCTTCTTTAGGTTTTCAGAACTGATACCGCTGCCGTTGTCGCGGATTTTAATTTCGACCTGCCCGTTTTCCGCCGGACCGGATTCGATCCGAATTGCGCCCCCGGAAGATCCGTGTCTGGCGATGACGGCATCGATGGCGTTGTTTAGCAGATTCACCAGGACCTGTTGCAGATGGCGGGGGTCTCCATGAACATCCGAAATTTGATCGGAAATTTCCTGTTCGATGGCGATCCCGTGCACACCGGCCTTATTGGTCACCATGCCGGCTACTTCGGGGATGAAGGTGCGAAGATCTATATCTTTGACTACATGCTCACCCTTGCGCCCGAATTGAAGAATGGCCTGGGTGATATCCGCGCAGCGGTCCACCTGGACTTTGATCTGATCAATGGAGTCTTCCAGTTCCGACAGGTCCTCGGATTCCTTTATTTCCCCCTTTTCCTTCAGATCTGCAAAAATCATCTCGATCAGGGCATACTCACTTTTTATGATCTGAAGGGGGTTGTTGATTTCATGGGCAAATCCGGTGGACATCTCCCCGATTTCCGCCAATCGTCCGGCCCGAATAAGTTGCTCGCCCAGTTGATCTTTTTCCTGATCCATACGTTCCATGCGGCGGATAATGCGGGCGGTCAGAAAAAAGGCCAGCACAATTATCGCCGCACCGCCCAGAACGCTGATGAGAACAATCAGGTATGAGGCCTGGCGCAGCGCTTTGAAGGCATCCGCTTTTTCCTGTCGAACTACCAGCAACCAGCTCTTATCTTTCAGCCAGGTGGTGGCATAAAGAAAGGGTTCGCCCTGGGCATCGGAGTCTATAAAGGTTTTTATACCGTCATGAACCGGCCCGTATTTGGGGCGATCGGGGTCTTTTCTCATCAATGAGCCGCCGGAGCGTCTCTCCGTTTGAAAGACGCCTCCGGCGTCCAGCAGATAGGCTTCGCCGGTTTTACCGATACGCACCCTTTTTACCAGATCATTAAAAATCTGGGTGTCAATGGTGGCGCGGATGACCCACTGACGGCCTTGATTCATCTTGGCAACGGCAATGACAAAATGGGGCACCTGGCGGTAACCGAGAAATACATTGCTGATATAAAACCCGTTTTTCACCACCGCTTTAAACCAGGGGGCCTGGTCGTACACCTTGCCCGACAGCTGATAAGGTCCGTGGTAGGCAACGTGCAGGCCGTTTTCATCGAAAATTCCAAGATCCACAAATGCGTGGGATTCTTTTTGCAAATTTTCAAATGTACGCTTAAGTTTACCGGAGCGGCTCAGGTCTTCAAAGGTATAGGTATTGAGGATAAAATCCAGGTCGGCTTCTCTTTCCATCAAAAAGGACTCGATCATCTGCCGATGGTCTTGCACAATCCGCTGGATACTGGCGATGGTGTTGTTTTCCAGTGACCCGGTGAAATAATAATTCCCAATGCCCAATATCAAGGCAAACGGAACCAAAGGTACCAGGATCATGCTGACAAGAATAACCTTTTTTAAGCCCGCATAGGGATTCTGTTTCATCTGTTTGGTTTACAGCCCCTGTTATAGATCCTTAGAAGTTATTTCATTGCATTTTGTGCAAAAAAATTGATGTGTGATATCTTCACTATTTTGTAACGTTTGAATACTTAAGGTATTCTTTTGATTTTAAAAACGACGGAGCGAAGCGACATCCACAAATCTTCAATCGTCAATCGTCAATTCCGGCTCGTCCGGGTTAGGGTTTACAGCCTTTCAACTTTATTGCCGGCGAGAAGGATGTTCCACCAGGGTCTCATAGACGACCTGTTTCAGACGCTCAACACTCCGGCCGCCTTTTTCAACAAAAACAACGTCCTTCTTATCCTTTAAACCAATGCCATATTCTGAAGGATAGGTATGCATTACCACCGGCAGCATCGGAATACGATCCAGCAGATGCTCCAGCATATGGGTTTCATCGGCATCAGGCAGATCCGGGTCCAGTATGATCATATCAAGCGGTTCACCCTGAAAAGCCAATTTAAGGACTTGGCGGGCATTTTCCGCCAACCGGGTCCGATAGCCGGCCGCGGTCATCTCACGTTGCAAAAACGTTCTGACATGCGGATTTCGATCAGCAATTAGTAAAGTAAAGTTCGTTTTCACCGGTTTGCACCCGCCCCCTTATTAATAGACATAGAGCAAGCTTTGTGCCATGTCAGGAGATGACGCTGTGTGCTATTAACCAATTGGAAAGAAAGGGAATTTTTAATTGAAGCAAACAAATTAAATCCGAAGGAAGGGGTCGTGTGTCGATTTTCTTTACAAGTTGTAAAGTACAGTTGTCAGGAAGCTACTTCTTACTCCAAGATTAGTTGGGGTAATTGGGTCGACCGGGTAATCCGCCCATCCTTAAACGGTTGACCCTGCCAAATCCAGTATTTTTCACTTTACTCACCGGCGATGCGTGGCCTGCTCAAATTTTTCTGCATAGGCCCGGGCGACAATTTCTGCCGCCTGCTGCGGCTCCGGGATGAATTCACAGTTTATAATCATGTCAAACTCATACGGGGAGGCGTCTTTTTTACCAAATGCCTTTTTAAAAAAGTCCCGCTGTTCCCTGTCGATTTCGCCTAACACTTTTTTGGCTTTTTTTTCTGCCACGTCCAAAATGCTTGCTAAACGCTCTATTCTGTAGTCATTTGAGCAGATGAAACGGACTGCCAGCACACGCTCTCTGGGTAAGATCAGGTGGGTGCCCCGCCC
>JAIVWA010000600.1:0-3091 GCA_049190255.1 Gammaproteobacteria bacterium
CCGCGGTATCGGACGGGTCGGTCAACCATCGGATTTCGCTCTGCTGGATGAAATTCAAAAGCGGCAGCAGGGCTTCATGGACCTGTCGCCAGAACCCCGGCACCAGGCGCTGGTGCAACGAACCCTGGGAGGAATCGAATCAGCCAAGCATGAAATCAGCACTAGGAATGAAGAATGACGAATGTCGAATTGTGGAAGTCGCTACGCTCCGCCAAATTTAATAATGGATAGCATTCTTTAATTATTCATTCTTCAATCGACATTCGTCATTCCAAAGTCATTCGTCATTCCAAAGTCAATCGGCTTCGCTCCGCATAAATTGCTACTTAATCAACAATTTTATTTAGTGTGCTCAACGACCTCATACGCCTTGGCCAGCGCCCGGTCGAGATTCTCGGGCTGATCCCCCCCGGCCTGGGCCATGTCCGGCCTGCCGCCGCCGCGGCCGCCGACTTCAGCCGCAACCTGATTGACGATATTGCCGGCATGATAGCGGTTGGTGAGATCTTTTGTGACCACTACGATCAACATGGCCTTTGAACCGGCCGCACTTCCTAGAACGACAATGCCGGATTTGATCTTGTTTTTGAGGTCATCGGCCAGATTTCTGAGAGCGGCCGGTGTGTCCACTGTGACCCTTTTGGCCAATACATCAACACCGTCTATCGACCTGACGGCATCCGGCGATGCCTCCGTTGCTTTTGATGCCAGTTTGGTTTTTAGCTGAGCAACTTCTTTTTCTAAAGCTTTAAGATCGACCTGCATCTTTTTGACCCTCAACGGTACGGCCGGGGCTTTTTCTTTCAGCAAATGGGCCGTATCGTTTAATACCCGCGATGTTTGCTGGACAAATTTTAGGGCCGATTCACCCGTCAGGGCCTCAATTCGTCTGACCCCGGATGATATGCTGGATTCACTGACGATTTTGAAAAGACCGATGTTACCGGTATGTCCGGTGTGGGTCCCGCCGCAAAGTTCCTTGCTGAAATCGGTGAGAGAAACAACGCGAACACGATCTCCGTACTTTTCCTCAAACAAAGCCGTAGCCCCTGATTTAAGTGCCGCTTCAGCATCCATTTCCTCAATAGCGGTGGGTACGTTTTCGCGGATACGCTGGTTGACAAAATTTTCAATGGCTTCCAGGGTATCGGTATCTATCAGAGAGAAATGGGCGAAATCAAAACGCAGCCTGTGCGGCGCAACCAGAGAGCCGGCCTGCTTGACATGGTCTCCGAGCACCTGGCGCAGTACCGCGTGCAAAATATGGGTGGCGGTGTGGTTTAAAGCTGTGGCCGCACGCTTGTCCCCGTCAACGTTCAGACTGACGGCATCCCCCTTGTGGACGACTCCGGATGTTACCCTGGCTTTATGGATGATGAGTCCGGTGGGGTCTTTGACCGTGTCCAGCACCACCATCTCAAAATTCTTACCGCTAATGGTTCCGGTGTCGCCGACCTGACCGCCGGATTCGGCGTAAAATGGGGTGCCGGCGGTAACAATTTCAAGGTGCTGCCCGTCAGCTGCTTCGGTGATTTCTTCACCGTCGGCCACCATTACCAGTATTTTTGAATCGCCGCTCAGGGAATTGTAGCCCACAAACTCCGGTTTGACACCCTGGGCCGAGAGGCTTTTGTAAGCCTCACTGATACTGTCAAAGGTTGCCACCGACCGGGATCTGGCCCGCTGCGCGTCCATGGCCCGGTCGAACCCGTCCATATCCAGACTCATGTTGTCGTCCCTGATAACATCCTGCACAATATCCACCGGGAATCCAAAGGTATCGTAAAGTTTGAAAATAACATCGCCGGGCACCTGGCTCTGGCCGCGGGCCCTGATTTCGGCCAGGGTATCATTTAAAACCTTCAATCCCGTATCCAGGGTTTCCAGAAACCTGACTTCCTCATTTTTAATGATGCTGGTAATAAACGCGGCGGCTTCGGATAATTCGGGATAGGCCGGTTTCATAATCTTAAATACGACCTCGGCCGTTTGAGACAGAAAGGGACGCTTCAGCCCGATATTACGACCGTAGCGAATGGCTCGACGCATAATGCGGCGCAGGACATAGCCCCGGCCCTCATTAGAAGGCATGATGCCGTCACCGATAAGAAAAGCCGCGGCCCGGCTGTGATCGGCAATCACCTTCATGGCCACAGCGGTCTCCGGGGATTCGTCCAGACGCTTTTCGGCCAGCTCTTCGGTCTTTTCGATGATGGGCCGAATAAGGTCGGTGTCATAATTGGTGGGAACGTCCTGAATAATTGTCACCATGCGCTCTAAACCCAGGCCGGTGTCAATACTTGGTTTCGGCAAGGGCGTCATCTTCCCGGAAGCATCACGATTAAACTGCATGAACACCAGGTTCCATATTTCCAGGTAGCGATCACAGTCGCACCCGGCGGTGCACTCGGGCCGTCCGCAGCCGTACTCTTCACCGCGATCTATCAGGATTTCGGAACAGGGTCCGCAGGGTCCCGTATCTCCCATGGACCAGAAGTTATCTTCTTCACCCAATCGAACAATGCGGTCTTGGGGCAGCCCGATATTTTTATGCCAGAGGTCATAGGCATCATCATCATCAAGATAAACCGAGGCCCACAACTTGTCCGCCGGCAAGCCATATCCATTGGTCAAAAGATCCCAGGCAAACTCTATGGCACCCTCTTTGAAATAATCACCAAAGGAAAAATTGCCTAACATCTCAAAAAAGGTATGATGCCGGGCCGTATAGCCGACGTTTTCCAGGTCATTGTGTTTGCCTCCGGCGCGAACACATTTTTGCGAGGTGGTTGCCCGGATGTAGTCTCTTTTATCCTCTCCCAGAAAAACACGTTTGAATTGCACCATTCCGGCGTTGATGAACAGCAGCGTGGGATCTTCCTGGGGAACCAGCGAGGAGCTGCGGACAATCCGATGGTTATGTTTTTTAAAATAGTCAAGAAATTGCGTTCGTATATCGTTTCCTGTCATTGATATCTCCGTTACGGGTTGCGCGTTGCGGGTTACGAGTTGCGGGTTGCGGGTTACGGGTTGCGGGTTGCGGGTTGCGCGTTGCGCGTTGCGGGTTGCGCGTTGCGCGTTGCGGGTTGCG
>JAIVWA010000601.1:0-3086 GCA_049190255.1 Gammaproteobacteria bacterium
GATAGAAGGCTATGACCCGTTAAAACTGCTGCGCTGGATTCGCATGACAGGCGGGGCACCCGCTCTGACCGGCAAAGACCCCGTCGGTCATATTCTGCTGATCCGCAATGAGTTTCCCGATGTCTACCAAAAAACCTATAAATTTCTCGAGCCCAAAGACTATATTAATTTTTGTTTTACGGGAAAATTCGCGGCCTCCTATGACTCCATCACGCTTCACTGGGTCACTGACAACCGCGACATCACTCATATTTCTTACAGCGATAAACTGCTGAAAATGTACCGCCTCGAAAAAGAGAAGCTGTCTGAGCTCAAACGGTCCATCGACATTCTGGGCCCGGTAAAAAAAGAAGTCGCCCGGGAATTGGGGCTGAAAGACGATGTTCAGGTCGTCATGGGTTCCCCCGATGTTCAGGCCGCCGCGCTCGGTTCGGGCGCCGTCAGAGACTATCAAGGACACATTTATGTGGGGACGTCTTCCTGGATTTCAGCCCATGTGCCCTTCAAAAAGACGGATGTCATGCACGGCATCGCCTCCCTTCCAAGTGCCATTCCCGATAAATATTTGGTCGTCAACGAACAGGAAACCGCCGGTGGGGTGCTGACCTATTTAAAAGACAATATTTTGTATCATCAAGATGCGCTGCTACAGGAAGAAGCGCTGCCGGATGTCTACAAAATCTTCGATAGAATCGCCGAAAACGTGCCGGCCGGCAGCAACAAGGTCATTTTCACCCCCTGGTTAAATGGTGAGCGCACCCCCATCGAGGATAACTCGGCGCGGGCCTGCATCTATAATTTATCCCTGAAAAATACGCGCGCCGACATCGTGCGGGCATTTCTGGAAGGCGTGGCCTATAACCAGCGATGGGCCTTGCAATACGTCGAAAAATTTATCGGACGCCCGCTGAATCCGATCCATATGGTGGGCGGCGGTGCCATATCCGACGTGTGGTGTCAAATCCATGCCGATGTTCTCAATCGCACCATCAAGCAGGTCAAAGACCCCATCCAGACCAACGTCCGCGGTGCGGCCTTTATCGCGGCGGTGGGATTGGGGTATATGGCCTTTGAAGATATTCCCCAATATATTCAGATCAATAATACATTTGAACCGAACCCGGAAAACCGTAAAATATATGATCAGCTTTTTGCGGAATTTCTCAATATTTATAAACACAACAAAGCCATATTTAAACGGTTGAATTCAACCAGCTGATGCGGCCGGTAATTGGAAAGGAGTCGGAATGAAGTTTTTGCGCGTAGATATGACCCACCAACGAATCCAGGTTGAAGACATTCCCCCGGAATACATCGGGCTGGGCGGCAGAGGGTTGACATCGATTATGATCAACACTGAAGTCCCGCCGGATTGCGATCCGCTGGGGCCGGATAATAAGCTTATTTTTGCTGCGGGCACACTCAGCGGCACGGTCCTGGTAAACACCAGCCGTTTGTCCATCGGCGCCAAAAGCCCGCTGACCGGCGGCATTAAAGAAAGCAATGTGGGCGGCACGGCTGCCGCCGCCCTGGGCCGCCTGGGCATCACCGCGGTGATTGTCGAGGGCCGGGCCCCGGAGGGAGAGCTCTATTTTCTTGAAATTGATGCCGACGGCAATGCGACCCTGTTGCCGGCCGCAGAGGATAAAGGTGCCCGCACCTACGCCCTGGTTGAAAAACTGCTCGACACCCGGGGCGACGACAATGCCGTTTTATGTATCGGCCCGGCCGGTGAGTATCAAATGGCCAGCGCCTCGATACAGGCCTCGGATGCCGACGGGCGCCCCTGCCGCGCCGCCGGCCGCGGAGGGCTGGGGGCCGTGATGGGTGCCAAAGGCCTCAAAGCATTGATTGTTAACCGCAGCGCTAAACTTCAGGATACCATGGCAGATTTGCAGGCCTTTAAAAAGGAAGCCAAAATTTTTGCCAAAGCCGTAAAGGAAGACATGTTCAGCGGTTACGTCCTGCCGCCGCTGGGTACGGCGGTACTGGTGGCCCCCTTGAATGCCGCCGGTGCGTTTCCCAGCTACAATGCGACCAACGGGGTGTTTGACGGCTGGGAAAAAATAAGCGGTGAAACTCTGGCCGAGACGATTAAAGAACGCGGCGGCCGAACCACCCACATGGGCTGCGCCCAATGCATCATCCACTGCTCCAACGAATATGTCGACACCCGGGGTAATTATGTGACCGCCTCTTTGGAATATGAGACCATCTGGTCCATGGGCGGCATGTGCGGCATCGATGATCTGGATGCCATCGCCACCCTGGATTTCTTGTGTGATGACATCGGGGTGGATACCATGAACACCGGGGTGGCCATCGCCGTGGCGATGGATGCCGGATACAAAGCTTTTGGCGACAGCCAGGCGGCCATTGAGATGCTGGAAGAAATCGGCAGCGCTACCAAGATCGGTAAAATACTCGGCAACGGTCCGGTTGCCGTCGGCAAGCATTTCAATCATCATCGCGTACCGGCCGTAAAAAACCAGTCCATCGCGGCTTACGACCCGAGGGCGGTCCAGGGCATGGGGGTGACCTATGCCACCTCGCCTATGGGAGCGGATCATACGGCCGGAAATGTGATTGATAAAAACCTGAGCTCACTGGGCGGTTCGTTGGATCCATTGAAGGCCGACGGTCAGGTGGCGGTATCGCGTGCCTACCAGATCGAAATGGCAGCCTTTGACTGCACCGGTTTGTGTCTGTTTGCCCTATCCGCGGCAAAATCCAATGAAAAGGCTGCTGAAGCCCTGTTGAAGATGATAAATGCCAGGATGGAAACCGAATTGAGCTTTGAAGACCTGGTTAATATGGGAATCCGGGTATTGAAAGCCGAGCGTGAATTTAACCGCAAGGCTGGATTCACCCGCCAGGACGATCGTTTACCGAAATTCTTTTACGAAGAGCCCCTGCCGCCGCATAACACGGTATTTGTGGTCAGCGATGATGAAATGGACAGCGTGTTTGATTTCTAGAATAAAGATGGTTCTTCACGTAAAAGAGTGCAAGTTATTTACCACGGGAGTCGAATTTTATCGGTCACCCTTTAAATGCCTAAAATGCGCTAAAATGCCTAAAGTGCC
>JAIVWA010000602.1:0-3082 GCA_049190255.1 Gammaproteobacteria bacterium
GTGCGGCAATTGGCGAGGGATATACAGCGGCCCTGGCCAATGCGGCGGTATCACGCAACCCCAAAATTTCAGCCGATATTTTCAAAAATATGCTGGTGGGACAGGCGGTGGCCGAATCGGCCTCAATCTTTGCCCTTGTCATCGCCATCCTGCTGCTTTTTCTGGATGTTCCCGTGCCCACCCTTTTGAAAGCTTCCGCCCTGTTAGGGGCCGGCCTCTGTATGGGCCTGGGTGCCATCGGGTCGGGGGTCGGGTCGGGGTACCCGGGCGGTCAGGCCTGTTTTGGAATTGCCAGACAGCCGGCCGCAACCTCCCAGTTGACCACCAATATGCTCATCGGATCGGCGGTATGCCAGACGCCGGCCATATTCGCCATGGTGGTGTCCCTGATGCTGATGTTCCTGAATTTTGGAAATGCCCCGCTTTATCCGACCTGGGCGGCCTATCTTGGCGCCGGCCTGAGTATGGGACTGGCGGCCATCGGTTCCGGGTACGGCGGCGGACTGGCTGCCGGGGCAAGCTGCGAAGGCATTGCCAGGCAGCCCAAAACCGCAACAAATGTGACGACCATCATGCTGGTCGGACAGGCGGTGTCCCAGACACCTGCCATCTTCGGGCTGCTGGTAAGTTTTATATTGATGTTCAAATCATATCCCGAATCAACCACCCTGAGTGCATCCATGGCACTGTTGGGGGCCGGGATCTGTATGGGATTCGGCGGTATCGGCCCGGGGATCGGTAACGGTATGGCGGCCGAAGGTGCGGTGAAATGGGTTGCCAGAAATGTCGAAAACGCGGGCGACTTAATGCGAATTATGCTGGTCGGCCAGGCGGTTTCGCAATCCACGGCGATTTATGCAATGGTGGTTAGCTTAGTACTAATTTTTGTAGTATAATCGAAATCTTAAATAATCTACGTATGTTTGGAGACTGTTACTCGTAAAATGTCGAATGACGATTGACGAATGTCGAATGAAGGAATTCTTTCGATTTTATAATTTTCATAATCACCACCGTGTCTTATTCGTCAATCAATAGAAAGGTGGAGCGAAGCGATCTCCACAATTCGTCATTCGTCAATCGACATTCGTCATTCCAAAAATTCGTCATTCGAGAGATTCGTTATTGTAAAAAATATGTCGACAATAATTTATTAAAAAGATTGAGCGAAGCGATTTCAACAATTCGTCATTCGTCAATCGACATTCGTCATTCTATAGGGAGGTTATTATGGCAATTGAAGGTGTGGATATTGTAAAAGCAGCAGCATTTCTCGGTGCTGGTATTTCAATGGGACTGGGCGCCATAGGACCCGGGGTCGGTGAAGGCATGGTGGCCGCCAAGGCCTGTGAAGCCATTGGTAAAAACCCGAAAGAGGCCGGTCTGCTAACCAGGACCATGCTGGTGGGGCAGGCGGTTTCGGAATCTACCGGGATCTACTCCCTGGTCGTGGCGCTATTGCTGTTGTTTGTCGTCTAATTTATCCGCTCTGAAAAATGACATATTCAGAGTGTTCAATCAATCTTTGGATACTGAAGCATGTTATTTGATTATTGGTCCGGCGGATAAATTAATTTATGCTGCGCATATTTAATTTTATTTTTTTAAATTAATTCATTTCAGCGACTTGTGTATTAAGAAAAATAGCTTCGTAGCTTAACTGTAAAACCGGAGCCAAACGGATTATCAGCAATGGAAATCATCAGCAACATTGCGCTTATCAGCATAAATGAAACCCTGATTGTTCAGGTCGTCGGGTTTCTGGTATTTTTATTTGTGATCAATCGAATCATGTTTCGTCCCCTGCGCAATGTGATATCTGACAGGGATATTCACATAGAGCGGGTCAAACGGGATATCACTCAGGCCCAAAAAGAAGTCGCATCAATTACCAGCCAAATCCAGGAGCAGAATGCCGCCACCAGGCAAGAGGCCCTGGCGCTCAAAGACGACCTTGAAGCTACCGGCAGTCAGCAGGCCAAGGAGATTTTTGAATCTGCCAAAAAGGAAATCGCCGCTGACAGGAAAAAGGCCCAACAGGAAATTGAGGTCCGGATAGCGGAAGAAAGAAAGGCCGTGAAAAAAGAATCGGAAGACCTGGCTCTGAATATCATTGAAAAAATCATCGGCCGGAGGCAGCACCTGTGAAATATGTGAAAAGAACATTACTGACCGGCAGCTGGATTTTAACCTGCCTGATCATGCTTCATTTGTCGGCCTTTGAAGTCCTGGCGGCAGATAATTCAGGCGGTTGGCGTCCCATATTCGACCTGGTCATGCGCTGGGTTAATTTTCTAATTCTGGCCTTCGTGATAATAAAATTTTCCAGGGCACCCATTAAAAAATTTTTAGCCGGCAAGAAACAGGATATCGCCGATGAAATCGGCGGCCTGGAGGCAGAAAAAGAAGAGATGCTCCGCCAAATTGATGATAGTAAAAAACAGTTTGAAAACAGCCAGGATCGTCTATCAAAATTAAAAAAGAGAATCATCGCCCAGGGCCAAAAAAACAGGCAAATGATTATTGAAGCCGCAGAGCAGGAAAGCAAAATATTGCTTAAAAGTGCCCATCAAAAAATTAACAGCCGCATCGTAGAAGCCCGCCGGAAGCTCAAATCAGAGCTCGTTGACGCCGCTATCGCGCTGGCCACAAAATTGTTGCCGGAAAAAATTACCGAGGAGGATAACCAGAAATTTATCGATGCCTTTATGTCCAGTGCGGCTTCAAAATAAAGCGCAAGGGTTCAAGGTTCAGAGGTTCAGGGTTCAGAGGCTTGCCCGCCTTGGCGGATTCGGAGTTCACATCAAATCCAAACCGTTAATTCTTGCCAAGGAAACTGTCTCAAAATCTTAGTAGAAGCTAATGCCCGCGAAGTCTAGCGGGCTGTTTTATTTAGGCCGACAGTGTGATATAGACTTACGACAGACACAATACTACGTTTAGGATCCAGTTTATCCTGTTAGGAATTTATAAGATTGCACAAATTTAGATGTTTGAAAGAAGGTTAAATTAAAAGAAGGAAAACATCATGGCCAAGAAAGAAGTCTCCATAGATCAGGTTGTCAAAAAGCAGATTAAAAAA
>JAIVWA010000603.1:0-3067 GCA_049190255.1 Gammaproteobacteria bacterium
TTGGAGATTCCATGATTCCAACATTCCGTGTAGGCGGCATAAGACCAGAGTCGTTAAAAGCTTCATGATTTCAATATATTATAGAAATTCCGAGACGTTTGCCATGTCCCTTTTTCAGGATATTACAGATATATGTAACTTGACTGATATACAAAAAAGTATTAGGAAATTCTCAATAAGTTGGCTATAATTACATATTCTTATCATTTTCGGGCTTGTTCATCAAGATTTTTCCAAATGGGTTCTCTGTCATGGAAGACTTGAAAACTGCGGTTTCGAGGCTGGATGATGTATTATTGCATTGAGCGCTTTTCAAATTTTCGGTTGGCATCTGCTTTAAAATCGGTGACAAGGATTCTAAATCTCATATTATACGCAAATCGTTTCCTGAAGCCTCTTTTTTGGGGATTTCTGCTCGTTTTTCTTAATCTTGGCGAAGTCCAGGGAAACGAACCACATGTTCAGCTTACCATAGAGGAACAGGCCTGGATAAAAGCCCACCCAGTGGTCACCGTCGGCGTGCGGGACCATCCACCAGCGCAGTTTTCTGATGATGGCGTCTTCAGGGGCTATTGGGTGGAAATGATGGAAGCGATGCTGCGCCTGGTCGGATTACGACCCAACTATCGCTTCTCATCGCTGAGCGGCATAAACAAAGGCTTGCGTGAGGGCAACATTGACGTCGGCCTGGCGTACTTTAAAACGCCAGAGCGGTCGGAATATCTAAATTATTCGTTTCAAGAGCTGCCGGTGAACGTGGCGATCTTCGCCCAAACTCAGCGCACGGATATCTCCGACCTGGCCTCGCTGCGGGGCAAAACCATTGGCTCTTACAAGGGCTATGGTCTGGAAACTGCGTTAAAAGCGTTGTATCCCGATTCCCCTATTGTCCAGGCGGTCGATGTGATGGGCATGTTGCAGCTGGTTGCAACCGGACAGGCGGACTTCTGCGTGCAAGAGATTAATTCGGGTAACTATCACCTGCAGAAGGAACACATCACGAATGTGGAGTCCAAAGGCTTTTTTCAACCGCCTGGCGGGGAAACGAAACATGCACATGGTTACGTGGTGCGCAAGAGCCTCTCTAACCTTACTTCCATTCTCCATAAGGCTGAGCGAAGCATGGACTCGGCGGAGAAACAGCGCATCTGGAACAGATGGTTCTCTTCATCCGCACCAGCCAGGTTGCAACCCACTATAAGCCTGACCCCCGAGGAGCGGGCTTGGCTTGCGGCTCATCCAAATATCCAGCTGGGTTTCACCGGCGCTTTTGAGCCGACGCTCATTGTCGACCCAGATGGGTCTTATCGCGGAAGCTTGGTCGATATTCTCGATGAATTGAATACGCGGCTGGGGACCCATATCACACTCCGGGTCGATCCCATCCCGATCATGTTCGAGAAGGCAAAAACAAAGGAAACAGATGGTCTTGCCCTTCTTCTCCCGGATTATGCCGATAAACTGGGTCTTCTGAAAACACACACTTATTTTCGCAGTTACCCAACCGTATTTGGAAACGTTGATGCCAGTTTTGAACACCCCGACGATTTTATCGGCAAGAAAGTGGCGATCATTGACAAAATCGCTTCCTCAAAAAAAGTTATCCAGCCATACAAAGACAGCGTAACCATCCTGAAGGTAAAAGATGCCCGGGAAGGGTTGGAGATGGTCTCCAAAAAGGAAGTTGACCTGTTTATCGGAATGTCACCCCATAACTATCTCGTTATAAAATACCGGTTTTTTGGGGTAGGATCAAAGTATGTTTTTTATGAACCTCCTTACAACTTTGGTATGGCCATAAGGCCGGATTGGCCGGAACTGGTTTCCATCCTGAATAAAGGGCTTTCCAGTTTTTCAGAACAAGAGATTGATGCCCTTGTGGCGAAATGGGTTCAGCTTCCATCACAAAAAGAGGTCATAGAGCTCACGGCCGAGGAAAAGGCCTGGCTGAAGCAGAATCACACGGTTCGCGTGCGCTTAGTTGACTTTCCTCCTTTCATCAACGCCACGAAAGGTGAAGAACCGGCCGGTATGTCAATGGACTACCTCAACCTAATTTCGGATCGCACTGGAATCAGATTCACTTACAACTTTTCAACACTACCCTTTGCTGAAGCCCTGGAAAGGATGAAAAACAAGGAGAGTCCGGACCTGATAATGACCATGATGCGAACGCCCGAACGTGAACCATTTGTCTCGTTTTCAAAAAATTATCTCAGCACTCCCAGGGTCATATTCGTCCGGACAGATTCAGAATTTATTTCCGGAATTGGCGACCTGGCCGGCAAAATGATCGCAGTGCCCAGGGGAACCGTTGTACAGAAAGAGCTTGAGAAGAAATACCCCGGAATTGACCTTGAGCTTTTTTATACTGATTTGGAATCGCTGGAAGCGGTGTCTGCGCAAAAAGCGGATGCCTATATCGGCAACCTGACTCTTGGTACCTATCTGATTCTAAAACGTGGCTTAACGAACCTGAAAGTGGCCGCGCCTTCCGGTCTGGATGATCACGTTTTCTCCTTCGGGAGCCGCAAAGACTGGCCGGAATTGAGCAGCATCATCAACAAGGGGCTGGATACCATTACGACCGATGAAAAAATTGCCATCAACAATAAATACCTCTCGCTACGATACGAACATGGGATAAGCGGTGCAGACGTATTGAAATGGGTGCTGGGTCTTGCCGCTGGGGCCTTCGGTATTGTTCTCGTGTTTGTGTTCTGGAACAGGAGTCTGAAAAAACAGGTGCAGGAGCGTACTGGTGAACTAGAGCGCAGCAACGAATCATTGGAGACTGAAATCAGCGAGCGCAAGAACGCACAGGATGAGCTCCGGAGGAGCCGCGACTATCTTAAAAATCTAACCGATTCTATGGGGGATGCGGTTTTTTCGGTAAAAATGCCTGAGAGGAAAATCGAGTGGGTCAATGATTCCGCCTTTAATATTCTGGGGTATGATCCCCAGGAGCTCATTGGAAGAACAACCGAGTTTCTTTATCGGAACAGGAATGAATTTCTGGCCTTTGGCGATAAACTGACGGGCGCCGTTGCAGAGGGCAAGGACATCG
>JAIVWA010000604.1:0-3062 GCA_049190255.1 Gammaproteobacteria bacterium
GAGGGCTGTTGCAGAGGTGGAAATTGAAGAAGGGCAATCTGTTTTAATAGAAAGTCAAGAGTCCGAGGATGGACTCACTTTTAAGGTTAAACCTGTATAAGGAGGAAAAAATGAACGAGTCATTGATTGTTGTAGGTGTATTAGCTGTCATTGTTGTTGTCCTATTAATAAAAACAGCCGTTGTTGTACCTCAAAGGTCGGAATACATTGTCGAACGACTTGGCAAGTACCGCCAGTCTCTTAGCGCAGGCTTCCAGATTCTCATCCCTTTCCTTGATAAGGTCGCCTACAAACGCTCCCTTAAAGAAGAGGTTATGGACATCCCTTCACAGGATTGCATTACCACCGATAATGTATCCGTTGCAGTCGATGGTATTCTATATCTGCAGGTGATCGACAGCAAGCTATCTTGCTACGGCATTGATAACTATAAGGTTGCGGCAAGCCAGCTTGCCCAAACCTCACTCCGTTCAGTGATTGGCAAAATTGAACTTGACCGAACATTTGAAGAACGAGAGAGCCTGAACCAGCAGGTAGTTGCTGCAATTGATGAAGCGGCTCAGAATTGGGGAGTTAAGGTTTTGCGCTATGAGATCAAGGATATAACGCCACCTAAAACTGTAATGGATGCAATGGAAAAACAGATGAAAGCTGAGCGAGAGAAACGTGCTGCCATTGCAACATCTGAGGGTGATAGACAATCCCGGATAAACCGTGCAGAAGGATTAAAGAAAGAAGCTATTGAGGTATCCGAAGGTGAGAAACAAAAGCGTATTAATGAAGCTGAAGGACAGGCAAAAGAAATCGAACTTATTGCCCATGCAACGGCTGAGGGTATTAGGAAAATTGCTGAATCTTTAAGTTTGACTGGTGGCGAAACAGCGGCAAATTTAAGAGTTGCTGAAAAATATATCGCCGAGTTTGGAAAGCTGGCCAAAGAAAATAATACCATGATAATCCCTGCAAACATGGGAGACATTTCAGCGATGGTTGCAACTCTAATGTCTGTACTCGGACATGCAAAACAAGGAAGTGAAACTAAAAGCGCATAGGAATGAGTATCCCATGGCTGGATACATTTAATTTTTTGCCTATTGATTCCTCAAGCGGGTCAGATACCTGATGGTTACCTTTTCTTCCGAGCCGGGTGCAATTTTCAACGAAGCCGGGTTGAGGGCCACGTTGGCCGTAATAACCCCTTCGACTTCCAGGTTATTGATGGGGACTTTTTCAGTATAAAGGGTTGTCATCTTTTCAAGCATGCGCTTGCCGCCGATGATCTCCACTGTTTGGGGCTCTACGGTGGCTTCTTCAAGAATAAAATGATCCGGCAATCTGCCGACCCAGTCAATTTGAACCGGCAGTTCCTTTTTGATGAGCACATCAAGGTCGACATCCACCACCGAAGGCGTAACGCCTTTTAAAACGATTCCGGGCGGCAGAGAAATATTTTTGCGGCTAATCGTAAATGTATTCGGTCCGGCCTTGGATTTGCTGAGATCCAGCCTGATCTGCACCTGGTCCGGCCGAATGGATTTTATCAGCGCACCGGAGCCCTCCAGCTCAAGATTGACTGTATTTACAGATGTTTTAACGATTTCCATGGCCAGATCCCGCTTCGTATATTCCAGCGGTACCGGAAGGGTCACCAGCGTGTCCACCCCCCGTGATAGGATGAACCATACCCCGGTGGTAAGAACCACCGAAAACAAGGCGGCCGCAATAAAGGCCAGTTTTTCCTTGCGCGATTCCCGGCCTTTTTTTAAAGCGACGCCCAGATGCTCCTGCAGAATCTGTCCCAGCCGCCGCTTTTGTTTGACGATCTTTAGCTGGGAGTCCCGGGCGACCACCACATCCCCTCTTTCCTCGGATACGACGATGACCAGGGCGTCGGTGGCTTCCGCCAACCCGAGGGCCGCCCGGTGGCGGGTGCCGTAGTAGGAAGGAAGGTCATCGCGACGGGACAACGGAAGGATGGCCGCAACCTGCTTAATTTGATCTCCCTGAATAACGGCGGCCCCGTCATGAACCGGATTGTCCGGCCAGAAGATGCTCAGGATCATCTCTTTGGATATTTCTCCCTTCCAGGCAATCCCGCCTAGCACGACTTCTTCCAGATCTTCTTTGCCGGGAAATACAATTAAGGCGCCGCATTTGTGCTGGGCCATTTCATGCACACTCTGGACAATGGTTTCGATGGCGGTTATGACGGTTTTGGAAGAAAAATCCCAAAAAATGGACTTTAAATTGCGCGCCAGGAGAACATTGCGAATCTCGTTGCGGAAAATTACAATTATGATAATCGCTCCCACGGCAACGACCGCTTGAACCACCCAGCTGGTGACGACCAAGCCCATGGAAACAGCGACCTGTTGAAAGAACCACAGAATGAGAATCCCAATCAGCACTCGAAAGGCATTTGTTCCCCGAAACAGAACATAGAACCTGAGGAGAATATAACTGACCAGGCCGATATCAACGATGTCCTGCCAGCGAAGGCTTGAAATCAGGAATAGAAAGTTATCCATTACCGGTTATTCCGTGACACTAAATCTCAATATGTGAAAAATGTTTCCCTGGGAGTCGGTGATCTCCACCCGCCAGGGACCGATGTCTTCTGCCCTTAACTTGATACTGCTATAGGACGACCAGCGCGGCGGTTTTAGGGTCAGCTTTATCCGGGCGCTGGGATTGTCACTGTGAAACCAGTGATGATATATAACGGCTTTTTGCGGTACCGGATCAAAGGATGTAAAACAGATGGCTTTGCGCCTTTCAACGGAAAAGACGGTGGTCGGATTTAAAGGGGTGTTTCCCTGGATATCTTCACACATGACCGCTTTAACCATGGCAATTATATTGCCGGTTGCTGGGGTGCTTTCGTCAGCGCCTGACTGGGAACCTGCTGAAAAGGGAAATAGCAGACATAAACCCAGCACCATAGGAAGCAATGCTAAAATTCGATATTTCATAGTTTCCCGCCTGATAATATGGGTCGGATTTCAAAATTTCTATTGAAATATCTTATACTTATATTATGACCTTTTTTCAAGTAAAATCTC
>JAIVWA010000605.1:0-3015 GCA_049190255.1 Gammaproteobacteria bacterium
TTGAGATTAGACTGGCCGTTTTTTTGGCCAGCGGCTGGGCTGACACCTGAAACCTAAAATAAGCATTCATTGTATCATTTCAATTCGAGTCATGGAAGCCCGGCGCCGGGGACTTCAATGAATTTCTACCTTTTTGATAAAAGCCGCTGTAATCCCGCCAATCGCACCCGCACCAACAACCCCGATTTTTGCGTTTTTTGAGATCATTAGATTTCCCCGCTGGTTCGTTTTGATTAAACCCCCTGATTTTTATTGCATTTAAACTCTATTGGCAATATCTAATATCAATTGTAAACAACTAAATAGGAGATGCAAAATGCCCGACTTTCAAAGCCAATACGCCGAAATCAACGGCATCCGGTTACACTACATCAGTGTCGGTAAGGGGAAACTGATCATGTTTGTGCACGGTTTTCCCGAGTTCTGGTACGAATGGGAAAAACAGCTTATTGAATTCGGCCAGGATTATCAGGCGGTAGCTCCGGACTTGCGGGGATACAACCTGTCGTCTAAGCCCTCGGATGTCGAAAAATACCACGTCAAATATCTTATCGAGGACCTGCGGGCTCTGGCCGACCACCTGGGTCATGAAAAGTTTATCATGGTCGGTCATGACTGGGGTGGCGGCGTGGCCTGGTCTGCTGCCATGCGCCATCCCGAATTGCTGGAAAAGCTGGTTATCATCAATTCACCCCATCCAGCCGTGTTTGCCAGGGAATTATTGAATAATCCGGATCAGCAAAAGGCCAGCCAGTATATGTTGATGTTGCGTTCGGCTGAAGCCGAGCGGGTACTATCTGAAAACAACTGCGCCAGGCTATCGGACGTATTGGTTCAATTCGGCAGCAAATGGGAGATGACCGAAGAAAAACGTCAAAAATATCAAGACGCCTGGTCCCAGCCGGGGGCTTTGACCGGCAGCCTTAACTATTACAGGGCTTCACCACTTTATCCGCCGACTTCCACGGAGGATAAAGAGCAGATAAAAAGCATATTGAACCTGCCGAAAGAAATGCTTGCGGTCAGGGTGCCGACGCTGGTTATCTGGGGGGAACAGGACCGGGCCCTGCTGACCGGCAATCTGGAAGGACTGGAAGAATACATAGAGGACCTGACGGTTAAGCGAATACCCGATGGTACCCACTGGGTGATTCATGAACAGCCTGAATTGGTCAATACGCTCATTCGGGATTTCATAAAATAGGTTCTTTACCGTTCAGGGTTCAAGGTTCAAAGGTTTACCCGCCTCTGGCGGCGCCGAAGGCGACCAGGGTTCAGAAGTTCGGATGGTCCAGAATAACCTTGAACGTTGAACCCAGAACCTCTGAACCTATCTTAAAATAACCCTGAACCTGTGAACCATTTATATGAGGAAAATATGTCCGAATTTGAAGAGCTCAATCCCCGGTTTAAAGAATCCTTGCTGGACTGGATGAAAACGAGAAATCCTTTCTGGTCCCTTCTGGGGATGGAAATTATTGAGGTTAAAAAGGGCTGGGCTAAAATTCGGTTACCCTTTACCGAAAAGCTGGCCAACGGCCTCGGCGTAGCTCACGGAGGGGCGATTTTTTCGCCGGCGGATTCTGCCGTGGGAATGGCCCTGGTAGGGTTGATAAACAAGAACCAAAACATATCGACCCTGGAAATGAAGATTAATTACCTGAAGCCGTTTAACAGCGGAGCAATCGTTGCTGAAGCTAAAATTATCCATAAGGGAACGATGACGGCCATTGGTGATGTAGAGGTCAGGGATGAGAAGGACAATCTAATTGCCAAAGGGCTGGCGACTTATGCGATTTTTAAAAAAGAACCAAATTAAAAATGCATTCTTAGGAGATGGGAATGAATGTTGATGAATTTACAAACATTATCTATGCGAAGGACGCTGAAACCGGAATTGTGACTGTCACCATAAATAGACCGGAAATCAGAAATGCGCTTACGCTGGTTGTGCTGCTGGAATTATACTGGGCGGTGGATAATATCGAAAAGGATGACACCGTCAATGCCATGATCATTACCGGCGCCAAAACTCCGGACAGCGATGATCCGACCGGTGAAGCCTTCAGCAGTGGCGGATATTTCAATCTGGCGGATTTTGAATCATTGGATGAAAAAACTAAAGGTGAAATCGACCTGACGGATATTGCCCAAAAGAAACTGTGTTTAAAATTCTGGCAGCTGGACAAGCCGGTCATCGCCGCAATCAATGGATTGGCCATAGGCGGCGGATTTACCATTCCGTTGGCCTGTGCCGATCTTATTTATGTGTCCGAGCATGCCTGGGTAAAGCTTCCTTTTATCAATATAGGCCTCATTCCTGAGCTGGCTTCCAGCTATCTGTTGCCACGGCTGGTGGGATTTCAGCGAGCCAAAGAGATCATTTTTTTCGGAGAAAAATTACCGGCCCCGAAACTATATGACATGGGCTTGGTAAACAAAGTGCTCCCCCATGATGAGCTCATCCCCTACGCCAAAAAGATGGCCTTAAAACTAATTCCTCCCCAGGGTGCCGGCCTGGCCACGCGTCTGGCCAAACAGGCGTTTCACAAGCCGTTAATCGAAGCGGTCACCAAAGCCCTCGACATTGAAAATGAAGGATTAAATAAAACCATCGCATCAGCGGATTTCTGGGAAGCCCTGGCTGCCCGCAAAGAAAAAAGAGAACCGGTTTTTAAGGGAAAGTGAGAAAAGATTGGGGATTTCGGATTTTAGATTGCGGATTGATTAAAGGAATTCTTCGATTTTTGATTTTGGCCCGCCCGCCTCGCCTGAGCGGCTCGCGATGGCGGGCGGGGATTGCGGATTGTTTGAGATAACTTCTGGGATTTTAGATTGCGGATTGGATACATTTATAGTCAGAGAATTCAGCTAATTTTTTAAACAGTTAAAATCAGGTAATTTCCTTATTTTTAAATCCCCAATCCGAGATCCGAAATCCAAAATCACTAAAAGGAGGTATGTTATGTACGAATAATTAATGGAATACTTTAACAAATAACCCCGGCTTGGGAC
>JAIVWA010000606.1:0-3014 GCA_049190255.1 Gammaproteobacteria bacterium
CATGTGTTTTATGTTGTCGGTTTTTTCTATGTGGCGGATTTAAACCCGTGGACCTGGGGTGGCAGCGCTATCGGCCTGGCCATCAGCGGCCTGGTGTTCTTCTGGTTGCGGCCTCATCTGGGATCGATGTTGGTACCCGTGATTGCTTACATTATTGTTATTACCGCGATGGTTGCTGGGGCTTTCACTGTCCTCGGTGATGCCGGGCTCCCTTCGACGGGACGATTCCTGGTAATATTCGGTGCTGTGAGCTTTTATATCTCGGATCTATTTGTGGCCCGGGATCGGTTTTTTAAAACGGAATTTAGCAACCGCCTCCTTGGGTTACCCCTGTATTATGCCGGGCAGTTTCTGCTGGCCTTTTCCGTCGGATTGATCAAATAGACGTTCCTCAATTTAGGTATAAGTAAAAATATCTGTGGAGGCGGCTGAAGATATGATTGAAATAGAAAAAGTTGAAACGGCACAACATAGCGATAAGCAGAAGAATTTGCAACTCAGGGTAGACAAAGGTCTAATTGAAATGTTTTTAAAAATGACACCTGAAGAACGCATCCGATCAAATGATAATACAATACGAGCGCTTGTGGAGTTAAGAAATGCCTTCAAAAAACAAAAAACCTCAAGTTTCCGATCTAAGCGCTCTGCTTAAGGGGCTCAATGAAGCCGGTGTAGAGTTTGTTCTTGTCGGTGGGGTGGCTGCTGTAGCTCAAGGAGCTCCGGTTACCACATTTGACCTGGATATTGTTCATCGTCAGACAGACGAAAACATTGAGAAGCTAATGAAATTCCTAAAGTCAATCGATGCGTACCAACGCCGCCCGGATGACAAAGTAATAGAACCGGATGAGAGAGATCTGAAAGGGAAAGGACACGTACTTTTAACAACACGTTTCGGGCCACTGGATGTCCTGGCGGTCATCGAAAAGGGCCGTGGTTTTGAGGAGCTTCTGGCGGACACTGTTGAGATTGAATTTCAAGATTTCAAAGTTTATGTCCTTAGCCTTGAAACCATCGTTGCATTGAAACAGGAGTCAAAAGATCCACAAGACCAGTATCGTTTACAGATTCTGGAAGAAACTTTGCGCCAAATGAAAGAAAAAAACAAGGATTGAAACCTGGTGGCACGGTGGCTGTCCTGTCACTTTGGTTGTGAATTTTGCGAAAAAGGGATTAAAGCTCGGTTTCGTGGGTAGTTGCAGGCGGGAACGCCCTGTTCCAAAATATAATAAAATCAAAAATCCGGTTGCTTTATTAAACCACAGCACTAAAATAGGGTCCGGGTAAGGATTCAACTCTTTGTTGTGGATATGGGTTTTGATGAAAGAAACGCCTCAATTTGCTACCACCTACTTCAAAAGCTTTGAGCAACGGGAGCAGGCCTTCAGAGACAGTGTTTGTTCGCTCATTCCCCGCAAATATTCGGGGCCTCGCCTTTTTTGGAATGATTTTACCAGCGTTTCGCTTGAAGAACTTTCAGCATTTACCGGGCAACGGCTAGCCTATATCACCAGCAACCCCCGCGACGGTCTTGCATTTGGTACACCCTGGCAGGTGTTAAAGGCAGCGGCTATGTGTGCCCGTGATGCCGATCAAGCCTCTATCGTTTCCGTGGAGGATGTGGCGCGAGAATTCGACATATTTGATTTTTTGCATCAGCCCATCCGCACACTGTCCGGCGGGGAAACCGTCAAGCTGGCGCTGGCCAAAGCGTCCGTGGCGTCGATCTTTACAGACAAGCTGATCATTGCCAGCCCCTTCAGCTGGTTGTCCCGGGAAAATACACTTTTTTTTCAAAAACTAATTGACCGTTACCGCCGTTCGGATCATCCGGTGCAGTTGTTCGCTCTGGAAGGAGAAGATTCCGATCAACCGGTAACAGACGTCGAATTTCCGTACAGCACCCTAAAGGAACCCATTGACTTTAGCCTTTGTTTGGAGGGCCTCCGGATTCCGCTGAGCTCAAGCCTCAATCCGATTTATTCCAAACAGACCCATGCCGGGGCGGCTGATTTTAAGGCTTCTGTACATTCACCCTGTTTATTAGTGGGGGGCAACGGCCAGGGCAAAAGCTTAATTGCCAGAGTATTGGCGGGTGCGGTTTCGTTTCACGGTCGGGCCACAATAACAAGCGCTAAAAAGTTCGGACCGCCGCGACTGTTGTTTCAAGATGTCATCACTCAGACCCTTTTGCGTTCCTTTAGCTCGATAGCGAACGCCACTATAACCGCCAATGGATTAGAGCCGGTTGCATTATACGAGAAACTGTTAACAGATTTCAGGGCGGCCTATAGCGATGAGAATAAAGAAGACCTCCCGCAACCATTGGCCGGTGATACCGGCTTTCGGGCCCTGCTGGAAGTTAAGGCCATGCTGATTGCCGTCAGACTTTGCGGTCAGCCGCAAGCGCTTATTCTGGACGAACCTGATTGGGGACTCACCCGGGCCGCTGCAGTGGCCCTCGTGGCAGCGGTTGTTAAGGTGGCTCATTCATACGGGATTCCGGTTATTCTGATATCCCATAAACCCTGGTGGCGGCCCATTGCAAAAAGTGTTATCCGGGTGGATCGGACTCCCAAAACGACTAATGGTACAGGGACATCGGCTTTTGAAATTCGATTGAATATCGATTAAAGTCCAAAATACAGACCTCGTCATTCAGCTCGGGGAAATAGCTGTGATTCTTTAGCTGTCGTGGGGTTGCATGAAAATTGGACATAGGTCTAATTTAGGCATTAAGGGATTGCGGAATTTAGGAATTGAAGGAATTCTATCTATCTTATGTGGGAGCGGCTTCCAGCCGCGAAATTAAATGATCGCGGCTGGAAGCCGCTCCCACAACCAATACTAATTTGTTTTTTCCAGATAACTGGATTCCGTGATGTTCCGTGTCTTTCCGTGGTAAGCTTTTAGGTAAATAATTCAAGACAGAAAGTGCCATGAACTGGAAACTTAAATTTTTATTCCTGATGATCATAGCCGTGCCGGCTTTTACAGGGTATCCGGTGGCATCC
>JAIVWA010000607.1:0-3001 GCA_049190255.1 Gammaproteobacteria bacterium
ATCTCAACGATCATAACCATCAAAACCATCTCAACCATCCAAACGGATACCGGAGCGAGACTAACAGGACGACTGCCATGACCAGAGAATTCGACCCCAAAAAAAGTTATCTGGCTGTTAAAGCCAATGAAAAAATGATCGCCTATGTCGGCTTTACAATCCATCTTGGAGAAAAAGAGGAAAAGAAAGAAGGGGTCGTTAAAATTGCTTCCTTCCAACGCGCCTATGGCGGAGGTTATCTGACACTTACCTTTATTGTCGACCGAGGGCCGGATGAAAAACTTCTAAAGCAACTGGAGCAAATGTATGCCAACCTGACGGAGGATGCCCTCAAGCCTTTGCTGGGCAAGGAATTCGAGAGAATGTTTAAAATTGATCTGGATTCTCTGGAAGATGTCAGAGGCTGGTATATCGAGGATATTAACGTATATTTCCGTTCCATTGCCGGTCAGGAAAAGGTGCTGGTGGAAAGCAGAATAATCCCGGCCCTAGAAAAGATACTTCCCTGCAGGTTTGACGCGGTGGAGTGGTGGCCGGCAGACAGAGAGGCAGAAGCACCCGAGGGAAAAGAAATCGAGGAGCAAGTTTCGCTGCGGGGACTCTTCAAGAAATGGTTTGGGATCAATTAAAAGCTGGAGTACTCCAACACTCCTTCTAGTTTTGGCTATGAAGACGAACATTTGACAAACGTATTTCAGCGATGATTTAAACATTAATAAGCTCCACAGGAGGCCTTATGCCGCTAAAAGTGAAATTGACCCCCAGACGACCGGGTGTTATGGTTATCTCCCCCATCGGCGCCATTGATGGGAGCACCTATACCATCCTTGAAAACAAACTCGAGGAAGTCCTAAAAGAATCCCCGGACGTCATATTATTTGACATGCAATTCACCGATTACATCAGCAGCACGGGAATCCGGGTGCTGTTGAAAACTAAAAAGACCCTGAAAGAAACCGACGGCAAAATGGTATTCATGAACCTTCAGCCGCCAATCAAAAAAGTATTCGATATTCTCCAGGCCATACCGTCCCTGAAGGTATTCGCCAGCATTGAAGAACTGGATAATTATTTAGATGTGATGCAAAAGGCCGCGCGGTAGACCATTCCAAAGTCGTTATTTGACCTACGGTCGTGTCCCAGAAATAACTTGCAATAGATAATTATTGGGCGCCTTGTCGACAGCCCATCACTCCCGCGAAGGCGGGAGTTCAGACCATTGAGTTTCCTGTATTCCCGCCTTCCAGACTGTGTCATAATTCAAAAAGGCGCTTAAATTCTGCCCGTCATGCCGGACTTGATCCGGCATCCAGAAACGCAAGGCCTTGAAACAGCACTGGATTCCGGGTCAAGCCCGGAATGACGATACAGCAACAAATGCAGTTTTGGCAATTATGACACAGTCTGCTGCGCGGGAATGACAAAAGGCAATCATAGCATTTAAATTCTTTTGTTTTTTTTGCCAACGTTTTGTAAATTATTTGCAGGACATGACACTATCACATATCAATTATTGCAAAATGAACAGCAGATGCCGGTTAACAATCAATTAAATATCGCTGGTGAAGAATCATCCGGACCCTGTGAGGTCAAATATGATCGAACGGCTGAAGATACCCTGCTGGTCCGGTTGACAGGCAGTTGGAAAATCGGAGAAAAGATACCGGCTGCCCGTGAAGTTCAAAAACAGATAAACTCCCACCACACTATTCGGCGGATTGCCTTCGATACCCGGCAGTTAACAAACTGGGATAGCAGTTTACTGACCTTTCTTATCAAAATCGTCGGTCAAAGCCAAAAAGACAAGATCGAAATCGATGAAGAGGGATTGCCGAAGGGGGTAGTAAGTCTCCTGCACCTTGCCGCGGCCGTACCCGAAAGAAAAGGGGCCCGCAAAGAAGCCGCACGTATACCGTTGCTCGAACGTGTCGGCGCTTATGCCCTTAATACCGGCAACGCATTAGTTGAATTTATCACTTTCATCGGGGCCGCCTTTCTGGCGTTTCTGAAATTTCTGGTCGGCAAAGCCCGCTTCCAGCGTTCCGATTTAATGGTCTTCATTCAACAAAGCGGTGCCCAGGCCCTTCCCATCGTGACCCTCATCAGTTTGCTGGTGGGTTTGATATTCGCTTTCATCGGTGCTATCCAGCTGATGATGTTCGGCGCCCAGCTATACGTAGCCGATCTGGTGGGCATCGCCATGGTGCGTGTGATGGGGGCCGTGATGACCGGTGTCATAATGGCCGGCCGCACCGGTGCCGCTTTTGCGGCCCAGATCGGCACCATGCAGGTCAACGAAGAGGTTGATGCGCTGCAAACCCTTGGTATTTCGCCGATGGAGTTTCTGGTCCTGCCGCGCATGCTGGCCCTGGTCTTAATGATGCCGCTGTTGTGCATTTACGCCGATTTAATGGGTATTATCGGTGGGTTGATCGTTGGGGTGGGGATGCTCGACATCGACTTGATCCTGTATCTCAACCAGACAAAAAAGGCATTGAATCTGACCCATTTTGCGATCGGAATCGTCCATTCCATCGTTTTTGGTATTTTGATAGCGTTGGCCAGTTGTCTCAGGGGGATCCAATGCGGCCGGAGCGCCTCGGCGGTGGGTGACGCCACCACGTCGGCGGTGGTTACCGGTATCGTTGCCATCGTGGTAGCGACGGCGGTTATTACAATCGTCTGTAATGTGTTGGGGATATAGTCTATCGACGTTTGAGGTTGGAGGATCGCTTCGCAAGGTCACTGCGTTCCGTTAGAGGATCGCTGCGCTTAAGGAGCGCTTCGCTTTAGGTTGGAGGCAAGAAAGGAATCTCTCTATTATAATTGTAATCGAGAAAAGCTTTTGCCTCCAACCTCTAACCTCAAACCTTAATCGTTTAGCAATCATAGTGAATTTGAATACTGAGCCAACAGAATGATGGCAGAAAAAACGCCGCACATAGTCGTAAAAGACCTCACCATGGCCTATGGCAGTTTTGTGGTCCAGCGGGATCTGACG
>JAIVWA010000608.1:0-2995 GCA_049190255.1 Gammaproteobacteria bacterium
TAACGCTAACGGCAAAAAGATCGGCCTACCCTGCCCCCAAAAAGACTGCAGTGGAGAGATTGTCGAACGCAGCTCCAAGCGGGGTAAAATCTTTTACGGCTGCAATCGCTTCCCCGAGTGTACCTTCGCCACCTGGGACAAACCGCTCAGCCGTGAATGTCCGGTTTGCGGCGCCAATTTTCTGGTTGAAAAAACGACCAAAAAGCAGGGAACCTTTGTATCCTGCCTGACAGAGGGCTGTGGATTCAAAGAAAGTGCTTGACAATCAAATCGTTCGTTGTTAACTCTTTATAAATAACTAATTCAATCGTGTTGGAACCATGTCAAAAATGATCGCCATTAAAAACCTTATTAGCCTTATTCTCGTACTCGCCGGAGTCATTATTATCTGCGGCGAGCACAAAGGGTTGATAATGGCCTAACTTTCTCCAACATACCAAAACAAAATCCGTTATCAGCCCCAGGCTGGTAACGGATTTTTTTTTGAAAGGAAACGCAACATGAAACTAACCGGCGCACAAATTTTAATGGAAGTACTGAAAGAAGAAGAGGTCGACTCCATTTTCGGGTATCCCGGAGGAGCTATTATCGATATCTACGATGAACTGGAAAAAACCGATATCCACCATGTGCTGGTCCGACATGAACAGGCCGCCGTACATGCCGCCGACGGATATGCCAGGGCCTCCGGTCGGGTGGGTGTCTGCCTGGTGACGTCGGGACCGGGGGTAACCAACACCATAACCGGTATTGCATCAGCCTATATGGATTCTGTCCCCATAGTTATCCTCAGCGGGCAGGTGCCGACGGCGCTCATCGGCAATGATGCCTTTCAGGAAGTCGATATTGTGGGCATTACCCGCCCCTGCACCAAACACAATTATCTGGTGATGTCCATTGAAGACCTGGCCGCAACGGTCAAAGAAGCCTTCTATCTGGCCCGCTCCGGCCGGCCGGGTCCCATTCTGGTGGATATTCCCAAAGATATAACCAAGGAAACAACCGAATACACTCCGGGCAAAAGGGTCAAGCTGAAATCCTATAATCCCACCTATAACCCCAACATGAAACAACTAAAAAAAATCGGAAAACTCATCGAAAGCAGCGAAAGGCCGATGATCTTTGCCGGCGGCGGGGTTATTCTTTCCAAGGCATCCCGGGAGTTAACCGAGATGGCACGCAAAACCCGGATTCCGGTGACGACCTCGCTGATGGGTCTGGGGGCCTTTCCGGAAACAGATCCCTTATCCCTGGGGATGATCGGTATGCACGGCACTTACCGGGCCAATTTGTGCACGGCGGCCTGTGATTTGATGATTGCAATCGGAGTTCGATTTGATGACCGCGTTACGGGCAAAACCGATGCCTTTGCCTCCCAGTCCCAGATTGTGCACATTGACATCGATCCCACATCCATCCGTAAAAACATTCCGGTAACGATCCCGGTCGTCGGAGATTGCAAAATCAGCCTGGCGCATTTGAATCAGTTGATCGATCAGGTTGAACTGGGAAACCTGGACCAAAAAAGAAAGCCCTGGTTTGATCAGATCGAGGAATGGAAAAGCACCAATTCGCTGGCCTATGAGCAAAAAGAAGTGATCAAACCACAATTTGTGGTCGAAAAACTTTATGAATTGACCAAGGGACAGGCCATTATCACCACCGAGGTCGGCCAGAACCAGATGTGGGCGGCCCAGTACTATCAATTTGACCGGCCTAACCATTTTATCACATCAGGAGGCCTGGGAGCGATGGGTTTCGGGCTTCCGGCCGCCATCGGTGCCCAGGTAGCCTTTCCGGAAGCAACCGTGGTCGATATCGCCGGAGACTCCAGCATCCAGATGAATATCCAGGAAATGGCCACAGCCGTGCAAAGCGGCCTGCCGGTTAAGGTTGTGATCCTCAATAACGGCTATATGGGCATGGTCAGACAATGGCAGGAATTATTCTATGATAAACGTTACGTTTCCACTTGCATGGATTGTGCGCCTGATTTTGTAAAACTGGCCGAAGCCTACGGAGCGGTGGGCTTAAGGGCAACAAAGCCCGAGGAGGTTGAGTCGGTGCTGTCGGAAGGTCTTAAAATTCCAAAACCGGTGATCATGGATTTTGTTGTTGAAAAGGAAGAAGGGGTTTACCCCATGGTGCCGGCCGGGGCCGCCATCACCGATATGCTGCTGGTATAGTCGCGTTACGGGTTGCGAGTTACGGGTTGCGGGTTACGGGTTGCGGGTTGCGGGTTGCGAGTTGCGGGGTGCGCGTTGCGGGGTGCCGGTCTTTCGATTTGGGATTTCGGTTTGCTCACGCCGGGCATCGATCGTTATTAAAAATGATAGAGCGAAGCGATTCCACAATTTTAGGCACTTTAGGCATTTTAGTGCATTTTAGGCATTTATTGGTTTATCTATATTGTGAATTACGCATTGCAAGGTTGGAATTGCAATACGTCTGAACAAAGGGGAAGCAAATGAAAGAACAAAAACACATTATGACGATGCTGGTCGACAATCAAGCGGGGGTGCTCTCCAGAGTCGTCGGACTCTTCAGCGGCAAAGGCTTTAATATTGAAAGTCTGTGTGTCGCGCCAACCATGGATGCGCGGGTGTCAAGGATCACCATTGTTACAATGGCAAATCTCCCGGTGATCGAACAGATCGAAAAACAGCTCAGAAAACTGATCAACGTCATAAAGTTACGCGATATGACAGGGCCCAGGGCCGTTAAACGAGAAATGGTGCTCATTTGCGTCAGGGCCAAGCCGGAGTTCCGGGCCGAAATATTGCGAATCGTTGATATTTTCAGGTGTAAAGTGGTTGACGTCGGCACTGAGCATTACATCATCGAGGTTACCGGGGATGAAGGCAAATTGGCAGCCCTTATTAACCTGTTGAGCCCCATGGGCATCGAGAAAATTGCCAGGAGCGGAGCGTTGGCGCTGTATCGTGAACCCAAATAGTTTCCAATTCATAAATGCATCTAAGGCGCTATAATCCAG
>JAIVWA010000609.1:0-2993 GCA_049190255.1 Gammaproteobacteria bacterium
CGCTAAAACATTGACCCGTTCATATACCGTGTTATATTTGCTGTCTGCCTTAGACGCTTATCGCAACGGGTGAATCCAACTAAAATAGACAGTATTCCTTAATTTTAGGCACTTTAGGCATTTTAGCGCATTTTAGGCATTCAAAAAATGACAGATATAATTCGTCTCCTGGATTAAAATGACTGCACTCTTTCATGTGAAGAACCAATTATGATTAAAGGCCTTGCAGAACGCCGCAGCATCCTTCGTTTTGAAAAAGTTAAGCTGGTTACCGAGCAGGGCGGAGGCGGTGAGACCATTGATTTTGAAATGAATCTTTTCGGTGGTGATCTGGCCCTGATTAACCTTGAGCGTCCCAGATTCGGATCGGCTCTGGCAGATGCCTGCTGCGGCCTGCATCAGGTTGCTGAGGGGACCATCTTTTTTTTAGGTAAGGATTGGTCAGCGCTTCCATCCAATACTGCCAATGCGCTGCGGGGACGAATCGGTCGGGTGTTTACTTACGGCAACTGGATAAATCGCCTGACTTTGCTGGAGAATATTTTGCTGCCTCAGCTTCACCATACCCGGCGAGAGTTTGCTGAACTTCGGGATGAGGCCGTGCGTTTGGCCGAGCACTTCGGACTTCCGGGGCTGCCCAGCGGGCGGCCGGATGATGCTATGAGGGCTGATCATCAGCGGGCCGCCTGCATTCGGGCCTTCCTCGGTCAACCGTCACTGATTTTGCTGGAAGAGCCGACCAACGGGGTCTACCCTGAAATATTGCCGCCGCTTATCAATGCAATCCGCAAGGCCTGCGACCGGGGCTGTGGTGTCATCTGGCTGACCCTGGAGGATCAAGTCTGGAACGATCCCGTGCTGCCGGCAACCTATCGTTACCGGTTGACTGCACGCAAACTGATGGAGGTGGTCCGGTGAGTTTGACTTACCAGCATAGCCGTTTCCGATATGCCAATCAGGCGGTCGGTGTCTTCGTGATCCTGACGGTGATTATTTTCGGAGCGGCTTTTCTTTTCTCCGGTCAGGTTCGAGAATGGCTGGAGCCCGGTGAAAGAATTAAGGTAATCCTGCCATCGGACGGCCTGTTTGGGCTATCAGAAGGCGCAGAGGTAGAAGTTCTGGGAACCAGGGCCGGTAAAGTGCTTCGAATTGTCATCAATCCCGACCGGAAAATGCACGCCGACGTGCAGATCCAAAGCGATATGAAACCGTTTGTGCGGCGTGATTCGTCGGCGGTTATCCGCAAGCGTTTCGGCGTGGCCGGTGATTCATTTCTTGATATCTCGCGGGGCTTCGGCGAACCCCTCGACTGGGAATTCGCGGTTATCAATGCAACCGCCGATCGTGCGCCCACTGAATCGATTGGTGAGATACTCGATCAGGTGCGCACCAAAGTTTTTCCGGTCATCGACGATACCCGGCAAGCCATGCACCTGATTCTGGCGGTGGTAGAGGATCTGCAGGATCCCGCAGGCGATATGCAGCAACTGCTTACGAATTTAAATACCGTGTCCGGCAAGATGGCCCGGGGTGAAGGCGTGCTCGGCCGTCTGCTTGCTGAAGAAAAAATGATGGATGATTTTGTAGCGCTGGTTGACGGGCTCAACAAAAGCATGGCTCGCTTTGATCCGCTTTTTGATGATCTTACGATCACCATCGGAAATGTTGCTGAGATTTCGGCCCAAATTAACGAGCAGTCCAAGGGCCTGCCGGAAATTACCCTCAAGCTCAAGGAACTCCTGGTCTCCGTACAAGCGGTGATGAAAGATCTGAGCCGGACGACCCCGCAGCTTCCCCGCATTGCCGAGAACGTGGCCCAGGCCACCGACAGTGTTCCGGTATTACTGCTTCAAACCCAACAGGTGATGGCTGAATTGGAGCTGCTGATACGGCAGCTCCAGTCCCACTGGTTGCTGGGAGGAGGCGCTGCCAAGGCCCAGCCGGCATCAACGCGCATATCACCGTTGGAGGTGAATCCATGATCCGTTATCTCCGATTCAGGAGCGCCTACCGACCTGCGGTTTTAATACTGGTCGTCCTTCTGATCACGGCGGGGGGATGCGGATCCTCCCGGGTCGTGCAGAAAGGACCCGGTGTCGACGAAAATTTAGCACGGCTAAACCGTTCAGCGCGAATTGCTTTTGATAACGGCCAACTTGAACAGGCTGCTAATCTGTATCACCAGGCCCTGAACCGTGCCTACCTGCGCGATGACCGCATGGCCATCGTGGATGCCCAGTATAATCTTGCAGTTTGTATGCTGGGATTGCGATCTTACGACAAGGCCCTCGAACGGGTGCACCAGGCCCAAAACGAGTTGGTGCGAAACGGGGAGAGCGTAACCGCGGATATCCTGCTTTTGAAAGCCACCATCTTGTATCGCACCGGCAAGCTGGAGGATGCCTGGCAGATCACAGATCAGATCCTGTTGCCGTCAAATCAGCCGGCTGAGGCTGTTGAAAGCAAAACCCATTTTTTGCGGGGATTAATCGCCGATAAACGGGGCGACACCAATCAGCTTCGTAAGGAAATCAACGCTCTGAATAGCTTTGCAGATTCCGGGCTGAAAGCCGATCGGGAAGAATTGAGCGGTCGGCTGGCAATGGCCGAAAACAACTGGGATGCAGCCATTCAAGCATTCGACAGCACCGCCAGGCACCGCCGCGAAAAGCTCGATTACCGAAAAATGGCGCAGGCCCTGGCCTTGGCAGCCGAAGCCTGCGATCGGGCAGGAAAACCTTCAGATGCATCGAAACGCTACTTTCGGGCAGGTCGCAGTGCTGCCCGGCAGGGTATCAATCAGGATGCGATACAATGGCTTGAAAGGGCCGAGCAGCTCGCCGGGCAGGCCGGCGATGAACCGCTTAAACAGGAAATCCGCTCTTATCTCAAAAGCATGCAAACCCCCTGACCCGGACAAGCCGGAAAAAACAAATCACAAATAACAAATAATATCCAATGACCAAAAATCCAAATCTCAAACTAAGTGCTCC
>JAIVWA010000610.1:0-2988 GCA_049190255.1 Gammaproteobacteria bacterium
GACCGATTTCCAGGAAAACCTTCCTTCTTTAAGGGTCTCCACATCCGAGCTGCAGCAAGTCTTTTTTAACCTGATCAACAACGCCATCGATGCCATGGATCACGATGGCGGTACCCTGACGATATCATCGCATCAGAGAGAAAATTATCTTGTCATTGCAGTATCCGATACCGGAAAAGGAATCCCGGAAGCCAACCTGGATCGAATATTTGACCCCTTTTTCACAACCAAGCCGGTGGGCAAGGGAACCGGGCTGGGGCTTTCGATCTGCTATGGGATTATTGAAAAAATGGGTGGCAAACTCGAAGTGGAAAGTGCGGTGGGAACGGGGACTACATTTTTAACCTCCATTCCGTTTCAAACGGACGCCGGCAGAGAACATAAATAATGACAAACTCATCTAAAAACATAGATTCCGACCCTGTTCGACTTCTTCTGGTCGACGATGAAAAGGATTTTGTAAACATTCTGTCCAAGAGGATCAAACGGCGGAATATTGATGTCGCCAAGGCTTTTAGCGGCGCGCAGGCCATTCAGGCGTTGCGCGGGCAGGAGTTTGATGTGGCTGTCCTGGATTTAAAGATGGAGGATATGGACGGTATCGAAGTGCTTAAAATGCTGAAAATAATGGACCCCAAGTTGGCAGTGATCATGCTGACCGGACATGGGTCAGCCGAAGCTGCCGAACAGGGGATCAAGATGGGGGCCTTTGATTACCTCACCAAACCGTGTGGGTTGGAGGAACTACTGGAAAAAATCATGGAGGCCTATGCGCATCGCAAGCAGGAATGAAAGGGGAAAAGATGTTTCTAAAGTCAAAGTGGTTTCAGCTCGGAGTGGCTGCTGTTCTTTGCATCGTTGTTCTTTTACTGCCCAGACCGGAAGGAACCAGATTCACTATAAAAGGTGATGACAACCAGGTTTTTTTGCAGCACATCAAAGATAAATTTAAGCTTGTCAATAGTGTAAACAGCTCAACTGATGAATATATGGTTGAAGTCAAAAGCCCGGAGAATTTTAAATCTCCGGGAATATACCTGCGGGAAACAGCTGAAAGGCTAAAATTGAAAGACCTCCGGATTGACTATGTAGACGGCCTCTCGCCCAAGGCAAAGCGCTTTCTGGCCGTTCTGGCCATGCTGGTTTTTCTTTTTGTGGCCGAACCCATTCCACTTGAGATCACGGCCATCTGCATCGGTGTCTTTTTAGTCATCATGGGTATCGGGGATGTCAAAGAAGCGTGGGCGCCTTACATGCATCCGGTGGTGGTCTTTATTATGTGCTGCCTGATTTTTGCCATCTCTATGGGAAAGTCCGGCCTGACCAAGCGTTTGGGCTATTTTATTACAAAAAAGGCCGGAAGCAGTGTTACCAAATTCACCTTTATCCTCGCCATCAGCCTGGGGCTGGCATCATCTTTCTTGCATGATGCCGCCGCCTGTGCCATCGGAATCGTGACCATGCTGCCATTGATGCGAGCGGCCAATATCGAACCCCATACCAATACGGCAAAATTCATGATGATCTCTTTGGCGTTCGCCTGCTCCTGTGGCGGTATGGGCACCCTGGTGGGGGGCGGGCGAAACATGGTGGCCGCCGCATTTCTGCTTGAATTCACCGGCATAGAAATTACCTTCTTCGACTGGATCAAGTATGCCATGCCGGTGGCCATTGTTACCGTGCCGGTAGCCGTCGGCGTTGTCTGGTTAGTTTTCAGGCCGGACCCCCAATACAAACTGCCGCAATTCGATGAAGAACTCGCAGCATGGAGCCCCATTGAAATACGAACACTGGTAATCATTGGCCTGGCGTTCATCCTGTGGCTAACCAAGGGAATTCATGGTATACATTATTCCGTGACCGGCATGCTCGGGGTTGCTGCCCTGGTTCTGGCCGGCGTTTTGGAATGGGAAGACATTCATAAAAACCTGGAGTGGGGCACGGCCCTGTTTATTTTTGGAGGCGGCATTTCGCTGGGCCTGGCCATGGGGAATTCGGGTGCGGCCGCCTATTTCGCCCATCTTTTTTTCCCCCTGGTACAGGGCAGCGGCTGGCTGGTGCTGTTTACCGGCGTGGCAATTTTCGGCGCCCTGGTAACCAACGCCATGGCCAACGTCGCCGCTGCGGCTTTGATATTGCCGATTGTAATTCCCATGGCCCAACTCGAAGGGGTCGATCCTACGGTGATCGCGTTATGCCTGGGAATGGCCACCTCTTTTGCCATGCTGCTGGTTATCGGCTGTCCCCCGAATGCCATTGCGTATAGTTACCGGTATTTTAAAGCGTCTGATCTGACAAAAGTCGGCGTTGTTGCCACCCCCGTTTTGCTGGGCGTTTTAATTCTGGTAGTGGCTGTCTGGTGGAAAATTTTGGGACTCGTATGAAAATAAGTGCCAATAAAAAATTGAAAACCATCCGCCTTCTTCTGGTCGACGATGAGGATCATTTCCGCCAAACGTTATCCAAACGTCTGGCGAAAAGAGGGCTGGCTCCCGATCAGGCGGCCAACGGAAATGAATGCCTGTCGATTCTTGACAAAAAAGGGATGGATGTGGTGGTGCTGGACGTTAAGATGCCTGGTATGAGCGGGATCGAAGTCCTGCAGCGTATCAATGACCAATATCCTAAAACCGAGGTAATACTTCTAACCGGGCAAGCAAGCGCTTCCGAGGGTGTTGAAGGGATTAAATCCGGTGCTTTTGACTACTTGATGAAACCCATTGAGCTGGAACATCTTTTTAATAAAATATTACAGGCTTACGAAAAAATCCAGAGATTGGATGCCGAACAAAAAGAGGCCCGATACAGAAAACAAATGGATCAGATGATGATCGTCACCGAACGACTGGCTTCTCTGGGGACCCTGGCGGCCGGGGTGGCGCACGAAATCAACAACCCGCTGGCAATTATTCGCGAATCAGCGGGATGGATGCGGCAATTGTTCGCCAAAGATGAACTAAAAGACATGCCCCGGCATGAAGATTTTGT
>JAIVWA010000611.1:0-2983 GCA_049190255.1 Gammaproteobacteria bacterium
TTCATTTTGTTTAGTATTCCGACCTCTTGAGGTTTCATACGAGTTATTCAAAAATGCCTCCTACCTTCTCATCTTCCCTGCTTCCCCTCATTTTCGTTTCCATGTGTTCCTGGTTCCAAACTAACGTCCCTTCGGTCCTGGTATTCTTCTGCGTTTAAAAGTACCTATCCATTGCCCGGCGCCAACCAGTGCAATCAGGGCATCATCGACAGCTCCCAGGAACGGGATGCTGTCCGGGAATAAATCAATGGGAGAGATCAGCCAGATAACGGCAATTCCGGTTATGATGATTTTGCGGACCCAGACAGAGATTTCATCAAACAGCGACTCAATTTTGAAAAGCGCCTCATAGGGTATGAGGAAAAACCCCCTTTCATCACCGCGCAGCTCCAGGATTCGATGCTCCCGTACCAGGCGGTGGGAAATCGCCTGGGCGATTCCACGGACGGCCAGCGGATCCAGCTCAAATTGCTTGGAATATTCGCGCTGAACGATGGCAAGCACACCATCTTCGGTGATAAAGCCGTCTTCCACCGTTCGTTTGGCGATTCGCATGCTGCATTTCAGCTCCAGCCGGTCGTCAACGGCATGCAGCCGGCTGAGTACATTTTGCTGTCCGATGATATCGCCGTATTTGCTGAATTGCAGCGCAATTCCTGCCAGCATGGCAGCAAATCCCAGGCCGAATGAAATCGATGGTCTGGGATCGTGGGACAGGGTTTGCATGACCGGTATCAAAAAGGCCACCACTACCAGTGCAAAGCGGCGGCTGGCTTTTTTCTGGGTAAAGGCCACCGAGGTAAAGAAGATGAGAAGCAAAATGGATGGGTTGCGAAAGATGTCCTGAATCCAGACCGGCAGGATGCTTTCAATACCGCCGGCGTCTTTTATACTGACCATATAATTTTTCAGCTGTCCCAGTAACCCGTAGGACGATTCCGGTGCGGGAGGCAGCCCTGCAATTCGGCCGATAAGCAATGCTATCGGGACGATGAGAAGGCAGTGCAGCACAAGGTTGATACCACCGGGGCGACCCAGCAGATAAATTTCCCAGCAAAATCCGGCCACGATCATAATCGCCAGAATACCCACAAAAATACCCTGGTTATAGGTGAAATATTTATCGCCATACCAGGGATCCTGTCCCATCAAGGCCACAGCGGTGATGTAGCACAGGGCCACGACGATCCATTTTGGATCACCGATGCCGGCCACACCCGCCGATCGGTTTTGCTGATCCCGACGCTCTTTAAAAGCTGCGTCTGCCTGCAGTTCAGAAGCATTCATAATTTTTCTGCGTCTTTGAGTTCCTGGACAAGCGTTTCAAGTTGGTTTTGCAAATCTCTTCGCTTTTTCTGGTGGCTTTGAATGATCTGACGGCCTTCAAACCAGTACCATCGATCAAGAATATGGGTGTAGATTGTCGCTCTCAATGCTTTGGTCTCCCTCATATCGACAAGCTCTTCGGTTTCACAGATATCCAGGGCCTTGTCCCTGTAAACCACATCCGGATGTTCATCTTCTTGGTAACCGCCGAGTTTCCAAATCAGGACATACAGTTTGGCCTGTTCCAGGCGCAATTTTTGATAAAGATCGGTTAAGGCGGTCAATTTATCTTTGGTGGTTTCCGGGTGTTTTCTGCGCGCATCCAGCGCGCTGCCGGCGCGATCAATTTGCCGCGCGACGTTCATGGCTTCCTGCCGATAAGCTGTTTTGGTATCCGGAGAAAAGCTGCGGATGCGATCAGCGGCTGTGAGAAATGCTCGGGCAAAATAGTAACTGGCAAACGGGTCTTCCGGAAAAGCGGACAGATAGCCCCGGGTAGAAGTTTTCAACACATGGACCTGACCGGCGTCGGACAGCAGTTCCCAATAGCGGTAATATACTTTCTGCCATCTTTCCCGATCTTTTTCGGTCAGCTTGCCGAGTTCAGATTCTGCCAGCCGGATGGCATCGGTTAATTTACCCTCCTGGAAATAAAGCCGGTCGATTTTAACCAGTACCTTGAGCCAGGGCTTTTGACGGATGTTGGCCGCTGTCAGTGATTCTTTGAGAATGGGGCCGCCGATACTCATGGGACCTAAATCCCGGGGGGCAGGCTTGAAAAACCGATCGAACGGAAACAAAAAAAAGACCAGGGCTGCGGCCACGATGACAAAAATGAACAGGCGCAGTTTATCCGAGGCGGAGGATTCAGACGGCTCCAGTGCCAGTTTAATGGCCAGGGGATCATAACCTTCTTCCCGGGCCATGGGTATTCTCTCATCTGCATCGATGATGCCCGTTTGAGGCAAAAATCCCATGACTGCCTGAGCGTCCGTTTCGGGTTGAATTTGGACATCATCAGAATTGCGCCTGGCGGGCAACCGGGAGTTGTTTTGATCCGAATTCATCTTCAGTGGTTGCAGTGACAATAAGGGTTATTGGCAGAACTACAATGGTTAAAATAGGAGAGATTTGTGAAATAGTCAAACTTAAAATCAGAAGACAGAGGACGGATGTCAGAAGACAGATGATTATCGAATTCGGATTATATCCTTTTTCCTAATCAACTAATCAACCATTCAACTTAATAAACTTTTACCCAATACCATTTATTTTCCAGTAACAAGTGACAAGTATCGAGTATCGAGCATCCAGTAACCAGCAGCCAGCAGCCAGAGCCCAGCGACCAGTGGAGTGGGTCTCACCCCCCTGAAGCTATGGTGCGGCGGGACTTCATTGAAGGGTTCAACCCACTATGTCTGGTTAAAGCCGTAAGAGAAATCATTTTGCAATCTATTCTTTGGCCAGGACCACGACCCGGTACTTCTCATTTAGAAACCGGCTGACTTTATAGGGTTTCGGCTCAATATTGTTTTCCAGCATTTCTTTAACAAGCGCTTCCCTGGAGGTCACGCAGAAACTGGCGATTCTACAGGAGCGTATAGCGGAGTTGCGAATATTTTCACTGCTTGAATTGAGCATTTCGCTTTTAGCCCCG
>JAIVWA010000612.1:0-2974 GCA_049190255.1 Gammaproteobacteria bacterium
ACGAGAACGAGTACGAGTACGAGTACGAGTACGAAAAGTATCAGATTAGATCATATGCATTTGCCCTACGCCCTCAACCTTATACCTATACCACTATGGGCTGTCTCCATCCATTGCCTTATGCCCTGCGCCTGAGCCCTAAGCCATTTCCTGTTTTCCGCATTCGATTCGCCTGAGCTTGTCGAAGGCCGCATGCCTGCCGCGGCATCGTGTCGCGGCGAAGTCCTGACGAAGTCGGAAGTCCCGCACTATCGGACGACGACGGGTCCAACTTCCCGCCGGGGCGTAGGCCCCGCCCCTATGGGCCGGAGGCCGAATTCTTGACACCCTCCCCATCCCCATGACCATTTCACATCGGAACAAATTTTATCCGACGGCTTAAGATATCACAAAATATGCCGATATAACATTGGAGCCGATATGCCCGTAAGAATGATCTCTGGTGTTCTAGCGGTTGTTAAAAAAACGGTCCGTTATCGGAAATAATATTTTAGGGAAGTGCGGTGAACAATGGGAAAGGAAACCGACGAAAGTATTCCAACTGTATCTGAATCAAAACTCCTTGAAGAAGCGGGCCCCAACCGGGAGCCATTGAAGAAACTGGACGCCAGGGACCTGAATGTTGAAACTGAAACTCTCCCGGACCAAAATGATGTCCAGACGAACGGACATTCAGATCTCGATAATTCAACCCAACAAAAATCAGATAAGAATGAAAATGACCTTGTGGCTTTAGATGGCGATGAAATTGAGGATGGGATCGATGAAACACCCGCAAAGGAAGAGACGTCTGTCACCGCAAAGATTCTCGTAGCGGCTCTTATTGTTTTGATGATCTCAGGCGTTTTCATCTACGCCAAACCTTCTCTTACAGGCATAAAGGAGAAGGTGGAACCCGTCCCTGAGGCAAAGAGCCAAACAAGGGAACCGGTAGAACCGGCACAAATTCAGACCCCAAAGCCTAAACCTCCCGGTAAGTATGGCAAATATCTGGCAAAACTTGAAGAAGCCGATCGGCTCAGGGAGGAGTTGCTTGAAAAAAAAGAAGAAATCTACAAGCTGAAACTGCATTATCGCAATGGAATTGCCGAACTAATGGACCAGGTCGGCCAAGAAATTCAGGAAACTGGTATCTCCTCCTATGCACAGGCTTTAGAAAACAAGCGTATTGAACTTATCCTGCGAACGATTCAGCGTCGCCAGATTTACATTAAGGAACTCGAAAAACCGGATCGCTGGCTTCATAATGGTAGTGAGGAGTTGCTCTTTCTCAAGCGAAAAGCCCAATTGGATTTTCAAATGGTTGATATCGCCGGCGGTATCGACCTAAACCGACACCTGCGATATATTAACGCCGCCATTCAACAATATCAGCCAAGTGCTGAAAAACTGGCTGTTGCTCCGCCTCCGGCGGACTTAAGACCCCTGGAGACGATCTGGAATGAAATAAACAATCAACAGATGAATAAGGCCGCCACAGCGCTCGGGCATAAAGATGGGAACATTATTGAGGAAATTTGTTCAGGCAATTTTAAACACATCACTGAACTTTCCGTTATTACTACCATGGCGGCCAGATGCTTGTCAAAAAATAGCGGGTCAGACCTTTTTCTAAATGGATTGACCCAGCTATCCCCTGATGAAGCCAGATATTTATTTCAGTGGCAGGGCAACTGGATCTGCTTAAACAGCGTTAAAAAACTTGCCCCGGCTGCAGCCAAATACTTATTTGAATGGGAGGGGAATTGGATATCCCTCAACGGGTTGACTGAATTTCCTCCTGAGCTGGCCTTGTACCTGATGGAATGGAGAGGCAGCCAGCTCGAACTCATGGGCTTAAGTTATGATAAAAAGAAACCGGATCCAAGAGCGTTGAAATATCTGGCTCTTTGGGAAACCATGGGGGGGAAATTGTTTGTGTCGGAAGGTATCAGAAAAGAAATGAAGCGGGTGATGTAAGGCTTTATTCGGATAGGCTGCCGGCAGGTGTTGAAGCCAGTCGAAGTGGGTTGAAATAGCGATAAGAAGGAAGGGAAAATGAAAGGGAACTGATATGACGAAGTATTTTAGATTCAGTTATACTGCCATTGTGTTAATTATTTTTTTGCTTTCCGGGTCTGTATCCGCATCGGGTTTCAAAACAACGGAACTTAATCGAAAAATGGTTGAAATGTCATCTCTGCAACAGGGCCTGTCCGACAAAATAGCACTGGCTACGGATAAAAGAAATCAATTGGAACAAAAAACGGAAGCCCTCCAAGAAGAGATTAGACAACGAAAAGATCAACTTCAGATTGATTCCTATCAAAAAGGCATTCTTATCCCCAGAATCGACTACAACCTCAAACTTATTCAGCTGCTGCTCGGATACATTACGGGCTTAAATGCAAAAATCCTCTATTTCCAAAATGCTCTGGAGACTTTGGGCTATTATATGCAGCAGGCCCAGGATGATTTATTGATGATCAAAACGTTGAACGATCTGGAAGTAGATAAGCTGATCGCTCAAATCAACTCGGCTCTGGATGAATATACACCCGAAACCACCAAACCCCTGTTTGATGTCGACGGCGTATCATTGAAAGATACCGAACAAATCTGGAATGAAATATGACAAGTGAACCTTGGTGCAATCATAGCTTTTTTAAAAAACGATCGTTCGACCCAGTCGTTAGACTCTGTCGTCAGACCCTGTCGTCAGACCCTGAGGTCCTCGAAGGGAGGTCCTCGAAGGGAGGCTCTCGACGGGTAGAATTGCTTAAATATTCAATCTGGCTATGGCATAAATCATGTGCAAACATGATGTGATTTCAATAAATAGATACTAAGTTGACCGGTTCAGGGTTGATAAATCCCAAACAGCTGTTTGAAAAGAAAAGAAAATGAAACAAGCCAATAAAGATTTTCGCATTCAGCACGGCATCACTCGCGGCAAGGAGATTGAAATTTTCATCAACGGTCAGCCGGTTCGCGC
>JAIVWA010000613.1:0-2972 GCA_049190255.1 Gammaproteobacteria bacterium
GGGGATTTGTTGGACAAGAAATATCTTGCGGGATGGTCCAGAAAACTTGGGCTGTCATCTTTGTTGAGAGACGCTTTTGAGGCTGCAGACGTCAAACTAGTGGTTGAACGAAAACCCAGCTAAATCGATTTGTTGGGTTTCGCCGTTTAGATCATGGCTCGCAAGATGCTTGATTTTCGTAGGTTGGGTTGAGGTACGAAACCCAACATAACCGAACGGGCTCTACCCAACCTACCAAAATCGCGACTTTCCGTTCAGGCACTAAATAGGCATTTTAGCGCATTTTAGGCATTTAAAGGGTGGTCGATAAAATTCGACTCCCGTGGTAAATAACTTGCACTCTTTTGTGTGAAGAACCTAATAAATAATATCAAATGCCCAGAACAGGACCGCTCCCCTGAATGTTGTCGCATAAACGAAAATATATTAAGTTAGCTGTGGTGGCCGGGCTGGTCGTGCTGGCGGATCAATTTACCAAGGCCCTCATATTAAAATACCTGCCCTACCATCAAAGCATTACGGTTATCGAGGGGTTTTTTGACCTCACCCATATACACAACCCGGGCGGGGCTTTCGGACTCATGGCCAATATGAGTGCGACCATACGGACCGTCATTTTTTTATTTGCCTCTTCTCTGGCCGTCGGCTTAATTTTTTATTTTTATAAAAAAACACCTCCGACTTACTCTTTCCTTGCTACCGGATTTGCGCTGATTTTCGGGGGGGCCATCGGAAATCTGATCGACAGGGCTCGCTTGGGTATTGTGATAGATTTTCTTGACGTTTACTTTGGCGCATACCATTGGCCGGCCTTTAACATCGCCGACAGTGCGATAACGGTGGGCATTTTTATTTTTGGTTTTCATCTGCTGTTTAATAAAATGCCGGAATGAAACTGGATACTCGATGCTGGATGCTCGATGCTCGATACTCGATGCTGGATGCTCGATACTCGAAATTTCATGGCGTAGGGCGCAAGGCTAAAGGCGCAAGGCAAAGGATTCGAAACGGAGAGCACAAAACGATGTGAATCGAGAGTCTGTGTACCCGTTACAACGGTTCCCGGTTTCTGTTGTTCGCCCTGCGCCTGGGGCCTTGAGCCCTTTGCCTTTTAGTTTGAGCCTCAAACCTTGAACCTTGGACTTATACCCTATACCCTAAACCTTAAACCAATTATATAGCGGTATAGATCAGGGACCAGCAGTCAGAGGCCAGTGACCAGCGACCAGGACCTTCCACCATGCCCGTAATTACCTACAAAGATCTGGATAAATATATAGCTGATCGGGGAACCGATCCATTTCTGCCCGTTTATCTAATTTACGGGGAAGACCTTTTGGTCCAGGGTGCCTTTGACGAATTGATAAATGCTCTGATTCCTGCCTCCCGGCGCAGCATCAACTATGAACCGCTGGACGGAACCCAGGCCAATGTTCACGAGGTTATCGAACGGGTCAACACCTTTTCACTGCTGCCCGGAACCAAAGTGATTGCCCTTCGCGATTCCCGGATTTTTTATGCCGGACAGGATAAGGATCGGTTGCTTGATAGCGCCCGGAAAGCATTTGAAGAGGATAAAATTAAAAAGGCTTCAGGGTATCTTCTCAGCATAATGGGGCTTTTAAAGCTCTCGTTTGACGATGTCGATCCAGCCAGCCGCCCAAAGATTCTGGGATCGGGTTATGCTCCCGGGGATGATGATCCATGGCTGGATGAGACCCTTGCATTCTGCCGGGAGAATAATCTCTCTGTTCCCGTTGCGCGGGATGACAGCCAAATCCTTCAGTTAGCGATCGAAAAGGGGTTTGCCAAAGACAATCACCTGATCATAACAACTGAACTGGTGGACAAACGGCGGAGCCTTTATAAGACTTTGAGCAGCAAGGGTATGATTATTGACTGCTCGGTGCCCAAAGGCGCCCGCCGGGCAGATCGAATAGCTCAGGAGGCGGTCCTGGCGGAAAGAAAAAATGCTATCCTCGGGGCTGCTCAAAAAACAATGGGCAAGGCGACCTACCAGGCCCTGTATGAAATGACAGGCTTCGATCTACGAACATTTTCAAACAATCTGGAAAAACTGGTGAGCTATACCGGAGATCGAAAAGAAATTTTGATTGAGGATGTCGAATCAGTATTACAACGCACCAAAACAGATCCCATATATGAATTCACCAATGCGGTAACCGATCGCAACCCGGTTCAGGCCCTTTTTTTTCTGGATTCCATTCTGTCCTCTGACCTGCATCCACTGCAAGTCTTCACGGCGATGATCAACCAGATCAGAAAGTTGCTGCTGGTAAAAGACTTCGTTGAAAGCCCATACGGAAGCGACTGGCAAGCAGCCTGCCCCTACGATTATTTTCAAAAGCGCGTTATCCCGGCTGTCGTCGAGTATGATCGTAAGCTGCAGGATCAACTCGGCAGGTGGCAGACGATGCTCGCCGAAGAGGCAGATTCGAAAAAATCCGGGCTCCCGGCGAAAAAGACAAAGAAAAAAAAACAATTAGCCACGGATCTTCTAATTGCCAAAAACCCGAAAAATTCCTATCCGATATTCCAGTTATTCAAAAAATCGGAACGCTTTTCTAAAGAAGAACTCCTTGAGGCTGTTGACTCCCTGAATCAGACTGACAAAAGGCTCAAATCCAGCGGTCAGAATCCGAAGCTGGTGTTGGAGAAGGTTATTTTGGGGATTTGCAAGGTGCAAGGCAAGGCGCAGGGCGCAAGGCGTAAGGCGTAAGGTGTGGGGCGCAGGGCGTAAGGTATAAGGTAGAAGGTTTTAAGAATTCGGAAGTTGGAATGCGGAATGCGGAAAATAGGAAAAGGTGTATGGTGGAAGGTCTGAGGGCGTGAGGCGCAAGGCACAGGGCTAAGCGAAAATGGGTATGGCGCTGAGAACAAAGTGCAGAGCATTATTTTTTAATTAAAATGACAGAATGCCTTAACTTTAGGCATTTTAGGCAATTTAGGCA
>JAIVWA010000614.1:0-2947 GCA_049190255.1 Gammaproteobacteria bacterium
AATTACTGAAATTTTGAAAACCTGCTAAGGCAACCCTGAACGTTGAACGCTGAACGATTAGTTTTTTTCCCAAGATATCATTTTTTTGGTGATAATTTTTTCTTGTAGTGTTATGATAATTCTGATAGTAATTTACTGATTTTTTTCTATATTTAAGTTAAAAAAAATTAACAAACCGGCACATCCAAGTGTGCATTTACGAGGTATCATGAATCTTTTTTTAGATGGAATTCTGGGGATGTTCTCAAACGATCTTGCAATTGATCTGGGTACAGCCAACACCCTGGTATATGTAAAAGGCAAGGGAATCGTGTTAAGTGAACCATCCGTGGTGGCAGTCAGCACCGGTAACCGCTCCAAAAACCGGGTTCTGGCCGTTGGTCTCGAAGCCAAAAATATGCTCGGTAAGACCCCGGGTAACATTTTGGCGATTCGACCGATGCGGGATGGGGTCATAGCTGATTTTGAAGTAACCGAAGCGATGCTCAGACACTTCATTCACAAAGTTCACAATCGAAGAACTTTTGTGCGGCCCAGGATTATCGTGGCTGTTCCCTCCGGAATCACCCAGGTTGAAAAACGAGCGGTGAGAGAATCGGCTGAATCAGCCGGCGCCCGGGAGGTGTTCCTGATCGAAGAACCCATGGCCGCCGCGATTGGAGCCGGTCTTCCGATTGCCGAGCCGACCTGTAATATGGTAGTTGACATCGGGGGCGGAACGACCGAGGTCGCAGTCATTTCGTTAAAAGGTATTGTCTACAGCCGCTCCGTGCGTGTCGCCGGTGATAAAATGGATGCCGCCATCATCCAGTACATCAAACGCAAGTATAACCTGTTGATTGGTGAGCGGAGTGCCGAAGTGATCAAGACCACCATCGGCAATGCGTATCCGGATCCGCAAAATTTGGAAACCATAGAAGTCAAAGGCCGCGATCTGGCTTCGGGTATCCCTAAAATATTGTCCATCGATTCGGAAGAGATCAGGATCTCGATCTCCGAGCAAATCGATGCGATTATCGAGACGGTCAAGATTGCCCTGGAGCAGACACCGCCGGAATTGTCCGCCGACATTGTCGACCGGGGAATTATCCTGACCGGTGGGGGAGCGCTGCTTAAAAACCTGGACCGTTTGCTTCGAGAAGAAACCAGCCTTCCAATTACCGTTACGGAAGATCCGTTGTCCACCGTGGCGCTAGGTTCGGGAAAAGCTCTGGATAATCTCGAATTCTTAAGGGAAGTGCTTATAACCTGAGAAATTCGGGTTACGCGTTGCGGGCCTTTCGATTTTGGATTAATTCCATGATCGAGGCCAAAACTCAGGCCTCAAAAAATAGCCTATATTTTCATTCAGCTGTAGAAATTCCGAGACGTTCAGATCTATGTTTTCCAGAAAAATGGTGCTCATCGTTGGCGTCATCGTTTTGATTGCCGTCAACATCATTGTCCTTTCAGTTAGCAGCAAACGTTACACGGCCTTTGGTCTTGAGCGAATCGCTATTTCCTTTATTTCTCCCTTCCAGGAACTGGTTACCCGCACGATGCGGTATACCCGGGACATCTGGCATCAGTACTTCTATCTGGTTACCGTTACCAGACAGAATCAAATCTTAAGGTCGCAACTGAATCAGGCAAGTGAAGTCAGTAACCAGTGGCAGGAAACCGAACTGGCCAACACCCGTCTGCGCAATTTACTTAACTTCGAGAAAACCATTACCGAAATGGTTGTCGCGGCCGAGGTCATCGGCAAAGACCCATCGGCCTGGTTTAAAACGGTTATCATTGATAAGGGAAAAGCCGACGGGTTGACCAGGGGGCTGCCGGTGGTGATGCCGCAAGGAATTGCAGGCCAGGTAATCGAAGTATCCAACCACTATTCTAAAGTCATGTTGATTGTCGACCGCAACAGCGCAGTGGATGCCCTGGTGCAACGAACCAGAGCCCGGGGGGTTATCAAAGGCGAATCAACCGATCAATGCCGACTGGATTTTGTGTTGCGAAAAAATGACGTTCGCGTCGGCGATACCGTCCTATCATCCGGTTTGGATGGTGTTTACCCTAAAGGATTGCGCATCGGGTTTGTATCGGAAGTCATCGAGCATGACGCCGACATATTCCACGAAGTTATCATAACGCCCTTTGTTGACTTTGAGAAACTTGAAGAGGTGTTGGTGGTCCTGGAAGTTCAAAGACATGACATGGCGAGCCGGCAATGAGTTACGGTTTCAACATAGGGATCTGTCTGTTCCTGGTCATTTTGCAGACAACGGTCATGCCTCATTTGTCTGTGCCGGGCAGATTCTATGATCTGTTGATCCCCTTTATTGTTTATCTCGGCCTCTCCCGTTCTGTTCGCGAAAGTCTTCTGATTGTCGTATTTGTTGGGTTTATAATGGACAACCTTTCCGGGGGTCCCTTCGGGCTTTATTTGACGACCTATTTCTGGCTGTTAATCGGGGTTAAAGGGATCACCCTAATTCTTCAGGTAGGAAATCGTCTGTTTATTGTGACGCTTATTGTTGCCGCTGGTGTGCTGATGGAGAACCTCATCTTCCTGGGCACTTTTGCTGCTTTTGGTCCGGAACAGCAGTTTGCCGGTGATGCAGTAACGATCGTTACCATCCAAGTCCTGTGGGCTGCGCTTACGGGATCTTTATTTCTTATAATTTTCAGAAATACGCACAGCTGGTTGGATTCCGGCTTTAGGGCGTTTTGTGCCCGGAGGGCAAATGACTAATGACGAATGACGATTGACGAATGATGGAAGTCGCTTCGCTCCGTCATTTAGAATTTAGCAATTGTTGCTTTTCTGGAGGAAACGAAATAGTGATCAATTCTTCATATCTATCGTCATTGATTAAAATTTTGAACTCGCAAAAATTTACAAAAAATAAAATGATAGAATACCTTCATTATTCATTATTCATTCGTCATTCTTCATTCCAATTAT
>JAIVWA010000615.1:0-2941 GCA_049190255.1 Gammaproteobacteria bacterium
AGCAGTGTTCAGGTGTCAGTCGCCTGGTTCAAAGGTTCAGCGTTCAAAGGTTCAGAGGTTAAATAACAGCAGAAAAAGGCAGATGCTATGTCGAAGGGCAGAGGATAGCAGCCCGCTTGTGACGAGGTCAGTCAAGTCGAGGCTGGAACCTTTGAACCCCTGAACCCAGAACCTCTGAACCTTAGAAACTGACACCTGAAACCTGAAGCCATGAACAGATTTGATTTATGGCAGGGATCTCTTTGACGGCAACCGATACCCCTCTTCCGACATTTGGCGCATTGACAGACTTGCAGCGCTTCACTATATTCCTTTGATCTAGGTTCAGCGGTTCAGTTCGGTTTGAATAAAGCAAAAAACTCTTTTTGAAACCACTTATAGAAATGGAGTATGAAAATGCAGAAAACATATCCTCTAAACTACAGGATCCATCTGGAACCTGATCTGGTTAATTTTAAATTCGAAGGCCGTTGCGAAATTCTGTTCGAAGCACCCGAATCCACGGACGAGTTGACGGTGAATATACTGGAAATTGCCCTATGGAGCTGCCGCGTTTTAAAAAATGATGATTTTGTGGATTGCGTGTTTAAAGTAAATCCTGCCAAAGAAGAAGTCCGCATATGCTTACCCGAACCCATGTCGGGAAATATCAGGCTGAAATTTGATTACCAGGGACTGATCAATGATAAAATGGCCGGGTTTTACCGGAGCAAATATTCCTATCAGGGCCAAACCAGATACATGGCCGTCACCCAGTTTGAAGAAAGTGATGCCCGGCGAGCTTTTCCCTGTATGGATCATCCCGCCCGCAAGGCCACCTTTGATATCACAATCGACATCGACCAAAATCTGGTGGCTATTTCAAACGGCGCTGTTAAAGACAAGGAGCTGCTCGACAATGGGAAAATGCGGGTCATATTTGAGCAAACCCCCAAAATGTCGACCTATCTCGTTTTCTTTGGTGTCGGCGAGTTTGAATTTATTCATGATGAAAAAGATGACCGGGTGCGGGTAGCCACCCTGCCGGGAATGCAGAAATTTGCGCATTTTGGTGCCCAACAAGGCCGCAGGTCTCTTGAATTCAGCGAATCTTATTACGGTATCGCCTACCCCCTGCCCAAAATGGACCTGATAGCCATTCCGGATTTTGCTTTCGGGGCTATGGAGAACTGGGGGGCGATTACATTTCGTGAAAATCTGCTGCTGCATTATCCGGAAGTCACATCCAAATCCGGTGAGGAAAGAATTTTTGAAGTGATCGCCCATGAAATTGCCCACCAGTGGTTCGGTAACCTGGTGACGCCTTCCGAATGGAGATATCTATGGCTCAACGAAAGCTTTGCCACCTTTTTTGGATTCGGGGTGGTCGATCATTATTGTCCCCAATGGGACACGTGGCAGCAGTTTCTTTACAGCCAGACCGGCTCAGCCCTGACCCGGGACGCACTGCACGAAACCTTTGCCATCGAAATCCCGGGGGGTGAACACGTTGTCATTAATGCCAGCACAGCACCGATTATTTATAATAAAGGGGGCAGCATACTGCGTCAGATTCAGGGCTATATCGGAGATGATAACTTCAGAAAAGGATTGCAGCACTATCTGAAGACCTATGCCTATGGTTGTGCCGCCAGTCAGGATTTGTGGCAATCTTTTGAAACCGTCACCCGACAGCCGATCAGCGATCTGATGAAAAGCTGGGTCGAACAATCGGGGTATCCGAAAATCACAGTCAGTCGACAAAATGGTCGACTGAAGCTTAGCCAGCAGCGATTTACCTATCTGCCAAACGAGTCCGATCAAAAATGGCTGATACCGGTTACCGTTAATCTGTTTTCAAAATCAGGCGAAACCCAACAATTGTCGATACTTATGAATGAATCCGAGCATGCAATCGAAGTGGATGATGATATCGTGGCCTATAAAGTCAATGACCGGCAGACCGGATTTTACCGGGTCCAATATGACGATGCCAAAAATCTGATAGAACTCGGCCGGCGGGTGCAGGAAAAATCAATAGCGCCCGAAGACCGCTGGGGGCTTCAAAATGATTTATTCGCCCTGGTTAAAAGCGGTGATGCATCCCTGGATGCGTATCTGGCATTTCTTTCCTCTTACCAACAAGAGGATGCCTATCTGCCGCTGGTCAGTATCGCCGATAACCTTTTCGGGGCTTACCTGGTAACAGACGAAAATTATCGACAAAAAATATCATCCGCGGCCACTCCCTGGTTTGAAAACATCCTGAAAAATATAGGATATGAACCGACTCAAGAAGAAAAACACACGACTTCCATAATGCGGGATAAATTTATCTGGAATACGGCCTTTTATGGTTCTGAGACGGTCCTGGATTTCGCCCGGGGCCAATTTGCAGCCCTTATGGAAGGTGCGCACATCCACCCGGACATAATGAAAAGCGTGTTGCAGGTAGGCGCATTCACCGGCAATGACCAGGTGTACGACTGGTTTGTTCAGCGGATGGACCAATCCCAGATCGAACATGAACGCATGAACATCTTAACGGCTTTGGGGTGTTTTAAAAATGATGCCCTCATCAGAAAAGCACTTCAATATGTCCTGGACACCGTACCGGCGCGCAACAAGTTCATTCCCGTGGTGGCAATGTCCGCCAACCCATTCGCGATTCCCCTGATATGGGACTGGTATGTCTCCCATTTAGAAGAAATCGAACAATTTCACCCCATGCTCTATGAGCGGGTGGTGGCCGCCATCATCCCTGCAGCCGGAATTGAAAAGGCCGATGAAGTCCGGGCATTTTTCGACGACTATATGAGGAAAAAAGATAAGGCCAGAGATGTGATCAAGCTGTCCCTTGAGAAGCTGGAAATTAATCTCAGGATGCGGGCAGGTTGAATACTGAATGTCGACGGGATGTATTCTGTCTATTTTAAAAACGACTGCGCAAACCGATTCCCCC
>JAIVWA010000616.1:0-1728 GCA_049190255.1 Gammaproteobacteria bacterium
TTAATAAATATAACTAGTGTCCAAAAAATTGACTCATTTTTAAAGTTAATTACGAGGTCTAAATTTAGAAGTGTCTGTTGAAAATCCCGACATGATTGTGACCATCCTCGGGTCCGGAACCTGTGTACCTTCACTGAAACGAAGTTCGTGTTCAGTCATGGTGGAGGTGAGTGGCGCCAAACTGCTGTTTGATTCCGGTCCGGGTACCATGCGACGGCTCCTGCGAACCAAAACCACTATTTTCGATATAGATTATATTTTTTACAGTCACTTTCATCCGGATCACACTGCCGAGTTAGTGCCTTTTTTATTCGCAACCAAATACCCGGATATCAGCCAACGGCAAAAGGCCTTAACCCTTGTTGCCGGCAGAGGCTTTGAGGATTTTTTTGCGGGGCTTAAAACTGCATACGGAAAATGGATTGAGCTGGATCCGGGATTGGTAAACATCCTGGAATTGGACAATCGGTCGACCGATTCGCGCCGGCTGGCGGACTTTACGATTCAATCCGCACCTGTGGAACACAATCCGGAGAGCATTGCCTATCGAATTACAAGCGCCGGAGGGCATTCGGTGGTTTACAGCGGCGATACGGACTATAGTGAAAATCTTATCGCACTTTCAAAAAGCGCTGATGTATTAATCTGCGAATCAGCGCTGCCGGATGATTTTCGAGTTAAAGGCCACTTGACACCATCATTGGCCGGTGAAATCGCCGCCCGGGCCGGCGTCAAAAAACTGGTTTTGACCCATTTCTACCCGGAATGCGATCAAGCGGATATTGAGCAGGAATGCCGCAAGACCTATTCGGGACCACTGATGCTGGCTGAGGATCTAATGCGGATAGAAATATGAAATATTACCCCGTACATCTAGACATCAATAACCGCAATGTCCTGGTTGTCGGCGGCGGCTCGGTGGGCACCCGCAAGGTCAAGACGCTGCTGGACTGTGGTGCCCGGGTGACCGTAATCAGCCCGGAAGTCTCCCAGCAGCTGCGGGAGTTGGCTGCATCCGGTAATATAATACTGGCGGAGCGATCATACCAATCCGAAGATCTCAACGATGTGTTTCTGGTCATCGGGGCCACCGACGACGAGAAGTTAAACCAGCAGATCAGCCGCGATGCCGATCGGTTAAATACCCTTTGCAACATTGCCGATCGTCCTGAAGTGTGTAATTTTATCCTGCCTTCGATAGTCCAGCGGGATAATTTAGTCATTACTATTTCAACTTCCGGCAAAAGCCCGGCCCTGGCAAAAAAGCTGCGCCAAGCCCTTGAAAATCAGTTTGGTGAAGAATACGGAACATTATTGCAGCTCATGGGCGCCATACGCAAAAAGCTTTTACAGCAGGCCCACAAACCCGAGGCTCACAAACCGCTTTTTGAACGGCTGATCAACAGCGATCTAATTGTGATGATCCAAGCGGGCAAGACAGAAGAGATAAACACCTTGTTGTTTGATATATTAGGTGAAGGCTATAATTTTGAGGAATTGATGCGATAGTAACAGGTTCAAAGGTTCAGCGTTCTGGGTTCAGAGGTTTAAAAGCCTGAGGCAATAGAAATTCGAAAAGGCAAACTCTGAATCTATGAGCCAGACGGCCAAAAAACTAACCCTGAACCTTTGAACCCAGAACCCTGAACCTATTAACCCTGAACCTCTGAACCCTGAACGCTGAACCCGATTAAGGCAGGATAATGGAAATTCTGATCATCTTTACGG
>JAIVWA010000616.1:1738-2939 GCA_049190255.1 Gammaproteobacteria bacterium
GATCATAGAGGTTCAGGGTTCTGGGTTCAGAGGTTAAAGGTTTGAGGTTTGAGGCAAAAGAAAATCTGAAAGGCAAACTCTGGATCACGAAATAAAATTTAACCCTGAAGCTTATAACCCCTATATATCTGAACCTTCAGAACCCTAACCTTTGAACCTTGAACCCTGAACCCGGAACGGTTACAGACATAAGGCAGGATAATGGAAATTCTGATCATCTTTACGGTTTTGTTTTACATGCTCAGTACTGCGGCCTATTTTGTTTTTTTGTTTCTTCAAAAAAACTATACGCAACGAATCGGATATTTTCTCATTCTGGCCGGATTCTTATGTCACACAGCAAACATCGTTTATTGCTTTGTTAAATGCGGCCATTTTCCGGTCAGCAGTTTTCAGGAGACGCTTTCTTTTGCGGGCTGGGCTGTTGCGGGTATGTTTTTGGTATTTCAATACAAGTTTAACTTAAAAATATTAGGCATATTTGCCGCTCCGATGGTTACGCTGATTGTGGTATTGGCTACCCTGGTGTCCGGCGAATCCTATCAAACCACTAAAATATTTAAAAACTTCTGGCTGATCTCCCACGTGCTGGCCATCTTTTTGGGTGAGGCCGCCTTTACCCTGGCAGCCGGTTTGGGCGTACTCTACCTTATTCAGGAAAACACAATAAAAACAAAAAAGCATCGCTTCTTTCTTAAGCGCTTGCCGTCACTGGATTTGCTGGACTCATCGGGATATGCCTGTATCGTGGTGGGGTTTACCATGCTTACTTTGGGACTGATTACCGGCCTTGTGTATGCCAAATCATACTGGGGCCGATTCTGGAGCTGGGACCCCAAAGAAGTCTGGTCCGGAATCACCTGGATTTTTTACGCCGTCCTTTTACATGAAAGACTAACGGTGGGCTGGCGCGGTCGGAAATCGGCCATAATGGCAATCATCGGATTTGGTGTTCTTCTTTTCACCTTCCTGGGTGTCAACCTGCTTCTGGGAGGGCATCATGGGGAGTTTACCAAATAATAATTGAGAAATTGCGTGTTGTGGAGTTAAAAAAAGCTCCTTCCCCCCGGTGTCAGGTGTCAGCGCCGCCGCTGGCCTGAAAAGTGGCCAGTTTAATCAAAAAAGAAACCTTGGCAATGTAGTTTCTTATAAGGGGTTAACTAAAAAATGAACATCGAACATTGAACGTCCAACATCGAAT
>JAIVWA010000617.1:0-2931 GCA_049190255.1 Gammaproteobacteria bacterium
ACGGATATAGTTGATTGGTTAAGTAGTTGTAAATATGGACTTATGCCATATTTGCAAAATAATTGGACACTTTATGTTTCAACAATCGTAACATTCTGAAATTATGACTATAATTTACCTAATCAAGTACCGCGTCAAACAACGGGTGGTCTATGACAACCATCTGAATTTACAGTAGAAAAAAGTCTTCCGAGAGAGCATACCGTCTCATTTTTTAATATAATTCCTCTTCAAAACGAAATTTTAATGCCAAAGGGTTGTTTTTTGATGCTAAATATGCGACTGTATGGCTTAAGTGATTATAAGTTAAAGCATACTGTCTCATATGAGGGAAAAATGACTGCCCGATCACCACAACAATTGATAGAGCTGTTAGACGCCAAACCGGTAATTGTGCTCGAAGAAATGCAAAAAGCTCTGAACTCGGCCTCGCGCGCAACGGTTTTTCGTCACCTCATGAAAGTGAGCTACCGGCGAAGTTACAATCACAATGGCAAGTACTATACAAAACATGATCTGACTCGCTACGATAGGCACGGAATTTTCTCTTACAAAAGTATCCACTTTTCCTGCGATGGCAATCTCGTATCGACGATCACGAGGTTGGTTTGTGAGTCTTCCGCTGGTCAGACACAACGAGAACTGCAGGAGTTGCTAAAAGTCAGGGTTCAAACTTCCTTGACTGCCATGATTCATGATAAAAAGCTCGCACGCGCCAAAGTTGCTGGGCACTTCATCTACCTTCATCCAGACTCAAAGAACCGCGAAGCACAACTGATAAAGCGAAGTGAAATCATAGAAGAGCGCAAGTTTATGATCGAGGCGGTCACCGATACCGTGGTGATTGAAGTACTCATAATTTTGATACGGCATCCCGGCTCTAAAGCCGGTGAGGTGGCACGCAGGCTCAAAGGGCATTCACCCCCGATCACGATGCAGCACGTTCGGGTAGTCTTCGACCGATACAATCTCGATGATGTCGGTGAAAAAAAAATGCCTTCGGGGCGCTAAACCTTCTTTGGTCAATTGCTGAGAAGGACGGTTGGACTTCTAAGGAAATAACCAGAGCAACCGTATCAAACGGGTGTCATCTTCCTCGCATCGATTTCATTGCCGAAGCTGACACTTGTGCTTTGTGCGGAGGGCCAGCCGTAGTAGCCAGGAGTAAAAATCGTACCGTAGTTACATATGGCGAGGGTATGTTTGATGCTGTGGAAATTCAAAAGAAATGCTCTGTGGATTCATCTCATCCGGGGATGAAATCCGAAGCGTTGGCTCGGATCGTTCGGCCGCGTCAGCGCTTTGGTTACGATCTCATCGTTTATGTAGGTCTGGCGCGATACTTGAGGAGAAAGCAGCGAGAAGAAATTTGTGAAGAGCTTCTCCATAAACGTGCAATCAAGCTGAGCCCCGGGTCTGTGAGTAATTTGTGCGATCGTTTTTTGCTTTACCTCGAAGCCCTGCATTTGGTTCGTTCGTTCCATTTAAAACTCGCCATGCAAAAGCATGGTTACCCGCTGCATATAGACGCCACCAGCGAACACGGAAAGGGAGGACTGTTTGTCTGCATGGACGGATTTCGGGACTGGGTACTTTATGCAGGCAAGATCGAATCTGAATCAGAGGAACACTTGAAACCGTTTGTCGAAAGGACGATAGAACTTTTCGGTGACCCGATAGCAATCGTAAGGGATTTGGGGCCACCAGGCAAGAACGCCGTGGCCTTCCTCGCTCAAAGAGGCATTCCGGATTTTGTTTGCCACTATCATTTTCTGGGCGTTATCGGTGAAAAGATCTTCGATAGTCCCTATGCGCTTTTGAGAAAACTTCTTAGCCAAAGTCATGTGCGCTCTGACTTAAGACAGCTCCTAAAGGAGATGAAACGATACCGTGGAAAAGTCTTCAAAAAAGGATGCTTCGGTCCCGGTCGCATAAGAGAAGACCTACTAGCCCTTGTGCATTGGGTTATCGAAGGTGAGGGCAAAAAGGACGCTGTGTACCCATTCAGCTTGCCGCACCTAAAGTTTTTTCAACGATGCCGAGCGGCCATGCAACGTGCCGACATTTGGGTGCCTGCACCTCGAAGTCAAGCTGAACGACGGGCTTTGCGTCATCTTGAAGGGCTCATCCGACGATTAGAAAAGGATAAACGCTTCCAAGCCGCTGTGGGACGTTTAGAGAAAGGATGGTACGCTTTTACCCAAGCGCGTAATACGTTACGTTTGACTGATGCCGAGTTGCCAAGGGGAGACAAGCGTTACCAACATATCGATCTTCCCCCTCTGCAAGCACAACGTCTCAAGGAAATCAAAAACCAAGTCGAACTTTATCTCAAGGACCTACGCAAGCTTGTCGGTAATGAAAACTTTACTAAGCCGACCACACCCCACGGAATCATTCTCAAGTACTTCAACAAATACATAGATCACCTTTTTGGGCATCCGGTTATCCTCGACGAGGATGGCACGGTTATCGCTGTGGTCCAACGAACAAACAATGTGGACGAGCATTTCTTCGGTAACGAAAAGCAACAGCTTCGCCGACGCGTCGGCCGGGCTCATCTTGGTCGCGATCTTGAAGATCAACCCGCACAAGCCGCCCTTGCCGCTAATTTACGTCATCCTGACTATGTACGCATCCTCTGCGGATCCCTGGAACATCTCCACAATGCTTTCGCCGAACTTGATGAACAGGCTCTCGGGGATGCAACCCCACTTGTCAGAAGTAATCGAGATACGGAATTACAAAACCGTGTCCGCACTCTTCTAAAGAGTCTCAACAAAGCTGATGATCTAGATGAATTTAGCCCTGATTTTACTCAAAACAGAACCAGCACACCCGTTGTTTGACGCGGTACGATTTTTATAGAAAAGACGGAGCGAAGCGACACCACAATTTTAGTCATTTTAAATTTTAGATCATTTTAGATCA
>JAIVWA010000618.1:0-897 GCA_049190255.1 Gammaproteobacteria bacterium
GACCACTGCGGCGCCACAAGCTCGTCGGGGTGCGGATCCCCGGTCAAACGCTGAATCACCATTTGCGGCGGAAGACGCTCAAGGAAATCACACACCAAATCAACATATTCCTGCTGTTCCAGACATCTAAATTTACCCTGCCGATAAAGAGCCTCAAGAGGCGTTCCTTTTACGACATAGAGCAAATGCAGCTTTAGGCCATCAATTCCCAGATCAGCGATGGTTCCGGCTGTGTGAAGTATGTCCCTTGCGGTTTCCCCGGGAAGCCCCAAGATCACGTGGGCACAGATCATGATGCCCCTGTTTGAGGTGGCCCTAACCGCATCCTGGAAACATTGGACATCGTGACCCCGGTTGATCAACTCAAGGGTTTTGTCTGTGGCAGACTGCAGCCCGTATTCGATCCAGACCAGGTGATGCCTGGCATAATCCTGCAAAAGGTCCAACACCGGTTCATCGACACAGTCCGGACGCGTTCCGATGGACAGGCCCACCACATCTTCCACCGCCAGAGCTTCGTCGTACAATTGTTTGAGCTTGTCTAGGGGTGCATAGGTGTTGGAAAACGATTGAAAATAGGCCAAAAATTTTTTAGCCTTGTACCGCCGGGAAAGTGACCGTTTCCCCTGCAAAAGCTGTTCGGTAATTGTCAGCCCGCGGTTGTGGGCGCCGGTTCCGGATCCGCGGGCATTGCAGTAGATGCATCCTCCGGTGGAAATCGTACCGTCCCGGTTGGGACAGGAGAGTCCCGCATCGATCGATATTTTCTGTACCCGACAACCGTAGATTGATCGAAGGTAGGTATTTAAGTCGTTGTAGCGTTTATCCATTATAACTTACCAGGCCTTGACCATACTATAGGTCGGCAGTATAATCAAAGCTCCTTCATGTTTAGAT
>JAIVWA010000618.1:907-2930 GCA_049190255.1 Gammaproteobacteria bacterium
CGCGGCGCCTGCGCTGCGCGAGCGGATCTACCCTTCGAAACTTGTCCGCCTTTGGAGGATTTTGCGGTTCGCTTGTTTTAAAATCGATAAAGCGTAGCGTCATCAATATTAATACCAAAATAAACGATCCCTGACAACGGGCCAGGCTTCATGACAATTTGCTCTCAAAAATACGACATCATCGTAGTCGGCGCCGGCCATGCCGGGTGTGAAGCAGCGCTGGCGGCAGCCCGGATGGGATGCCGCGTTGTGTTGATGGCCATTGATCTCGACAAGCTGGCGGCCATGCCCTGCAGCCCATCAATCGGGGGCATGGCCAAGGGACAGCTGGTAAGGGAAATTGACGCCCTGGGTGGAGAGATGGCCCAAACCACCGATAAAACCGCCATCCACTACCGTACCCTGAACACCAAAAAGGGCCCTGCGGTTCATTCAACCCGAACCCAAAACGACAAGGTTCGCTACCATCTGGCCATGAAGGCAGCCGTTGAAGCTCAGCCGAACCTGGATCTTAAACAGGCAAAGGTGCAACGGCTGATCGTTGAAGATAACTGCGTTATCGGCGTCGAGGATAATACGGGCTATGGCTACCAGGCGCCAACTGTCATTTTAGCCACAGGCACCTTTCTAAGCGGCTTGATCCATATCGGGTTTAATTCCATTAAAGCCGGCAGAGCCGGTGAATTCGCATCCTATGGTCTGGCCGCCAACCTCAAAGAATTGGGCTTCAGGCTCGGGCGGCTGAAAACCGGCACCCCCCCCAGGCTTAAAAAATCGAGTATCGATTTCAGCAAATTCAGCATCCTGGATGCCGACCCGGAACCCACACCATTTTCAACTTTTACCGAAAAGATAACCCTGCCGCAGAGGCCCAGCTACATCGGGCACACCTGTCTGGCAAGCCATGACATCGTGCGCAAAAACCTCGAACATTCAGCCCTTTACGGAGGAATCATAAAAGGGACATCGGCACGCTACTGTCCATCTTTTGAAGATAAGATTGTTAAATTTCCGGAGCGGGATCGGCATCAGATTATTCTTGAACCCGAAGGTCTGGATACGGAAGAAATCTATGCCAGTGGCCTGGGCAACAGTTTGCCTCAGGAAATCCAACTAGAACTGGTCCGGTCGGTTGAAGGTCTGGAATCAGCTGAAATCATGCGGCCCGCCTATGCCATCGAATACGACTATATCAACCCCATCGAGCTTAAACCCACCCTGGAAACCAAACTGCTGCCGGGACTTTTTCTGGCCGGACAGATCAACGGAACCTCGGGATATGAAGAAGCGGCCGCTCAAGGGCTCTGGGCCGGTATCAATGCCTCTTGCAAAGTGCAGGGCAGACCGGAATTTATCCTGGACCGATCTCAGGCTTATATGGGCGTGATGATTGACGATCTGGTCACCCGGGGCACCCGTGAGCCCTATCGGATGTTTACCAGCCGGGCCGAATATCGTCTCATGCTGCGGGAAGACAACGCTGATTTGCGTCTAATGGCGGTGGGGCATGAACTCGGTTTGATTGATGATGATACCCTTAAAGAACTGCAGGATCGCAAAAAACAGATTGACAGGGAAATCCAACGGGTCAAGCAAGTTTTCATCAAACCGACCGCCGCCGTAAATGAATACCTTCAGCAGCGGGAAACAACGCCGATTCGTCACGGCACTGCCCTGGAGCAATTGTTGAAGCGTACTGAACTGGACTACGAGATGGTCAAGACCCTGTCCCAAAGCCCCGATGACATCCCCAAACCTGTTGCGCGGCAGGTGGAAATAGAAGTCAAATACGAGGGATATATTCAAAAACAACATCGGGAAATTGAGCGCTTTAAAAATATGGAGAAAATAAAAATACCGGTGGACTTTCAATTTTCAGCAGTTCACGGATTGTCCAATGAATTAAAAGAAAAGCTGGCGAGCATCAAACCAACGTCTATCGGCCAGGTTTCCCGCATTGAAGGTATCACACCGGCGGCGATTTCGGTGCTGATGGTGGCGCTGAAGGCCATGGAAAAGCAAG
>JAIVWA010000619.1:0-2917 GCA_049190255.1 Gammaproteobacteria bacterium
CAGAGACCTTTGAAGTCTTTCAAATCCCTATGAGCAAGTTCGATGCCAGGTCATGCCTAGACAAATGTTTCCGGAAGCAATAAGAATTCATTTTAAAAATATCAGATGTATTTTCAAAGTGTTAAATCTAATTTTAAAATTGCAGGTAATGGGTCCGGTTGGAGAAATCCATTGTTTGGTGTTAAAAAAGTGTTGTGTTAAAATTGTTAAAGTGTTAAATAAAAAAATTAACATGTGTTAAAATTTTAACAGTATATGAACGGATTTGCTTTGCTCATCTGCCAGAGGCGGAGAATAATTGAGATTTTCAAGATAGGGACTTCGACCCAATTGGAATATTCCATCATTCCATGCGGCTTACCAAAAGAATGACCGAAAAAAAACTGCGACTTCAATAAGTTATATAAATTAAGGGATGTTAAATTATGCTCGAACATGAATTAAACATATATTGGAAAACGGTGGTGAATACAATTCAGGATGGTGTTATGATCGTGGATACTGAAGGCACCATTGTTTCCGCCAATAAGGCCCTGGAGAAAATGACCGGTTACCCCAGTGAAGCGCTGATCGGCAAACCCTGTACGATATTAAACTGCGATATTTGTGAGATCGCCCGCCAGGGCATGGATGAAAAGTGGTGCAGCCTTTTTAGGACCGGCGCCGTAAGTAAGCGAAAGTGCGCCTTGATGAAAAAAGATGGCGTCTATATCCATGTGCTGAAAAATGCTTCCCTGCTGCATGATACCGACGGCAATGTCATAGGAGCCGTGGAAACCATGACCGATGTCACCGAACTGATCGAAAAAGATACCCAAATTGAGGCCTTTCGACGTGAATTAAGAACCGAAGACGGATTTCACGGAATATTGGGCTCATCCGCACCGATGCAACAGATATTTGATTTAATTAGCAATGCCTCCTACTCGGACGCACCGGTGATTATCTTCGGCGAAAGCGGCACCGGCAAAGAACTGGTCGCCAAAGCCATTCACGATACCGGAACCCGCAGGCAAAAACCCTATGTAAAAGTCAACTGTGCCGCTTTAACCGAATCTCTGTTGGAAAGCGAGCTTTTCGGACATGTCAAAGGTGCCTTCACAGGGGCTTACCGCAGCCGTGAGGGCCGATTTGAAGCAGCCCAGGGTGGGGATATTTTTCTGGATGAAATCGGAGACTTACCCCTATCCACCCAGGTCAAGATGCTGCGGGTATTGGAAGAAAAGGTCATCGAGCGCGTCGGTGACAACCGGCCGATTCATATCGATGCAAGGATCATCTCCGCCACCAACCGCAATCTGAAACAACTGGTGGAACAGGGCCGTTTCAGGGAGGATTTATTTTATCGGATTAACGTCATACCGATTATGGTACCGCCTTTAAGAGAACGGGTGGGGGATATCCCGCTGCTGGCCGATTCATTTTTTCGCCGCATCCAGCTTAAAAACGATAAAAAAATTATGGGAATTTCCAATGAAGCCATGGAGTTACTGATGTCATACGCCTGGCCCGGCAATGTCAGAGAATTAAAAAGCGCTTTTGAGTATGCCTTTGTTACCTGCCAGGAATTAGTGATCCAGCCCTATCATTTTCCGCCGACCGTAAACTCTGCCCAACCCTCTGTTAAAAATACCAAAACCCCACCCCTCAATCGTGCCGATATGAAAAAGAAGCAGCTGATCGAGGCCCTCGAAAGTGCCGGCGGCAACCAGTCCCGGGCGGCGGAAATTTTAGGGATTTCCCGGGTCACGGTTTGGAACCGCATGAAAAAATACGGCATCACGGCTCAGAAAAAAATAAGACTCTAAATTTTGGCATTAAATTTGCTACTATTTCTTTTCACAGGGGTTATAATTTGGCATTTACCTCCTATTTGCACCTATCACCCCTATCAGCGGTAAATCGGCCCTGCGGGAATCGGCCTGCAGGGTCGATTTATTGTTTTATGGTAAACTTGATTTCTTTGAACAATAATAGAGAGATTTTGCTGTAATCGAAAACACCAATTCAGGAGAGACAAATGCCGATATACGAATATGAATGCGAGAGTTGCAAGCATTGCTTTGAGCAGCTGGTTTTTGCAAGTGATCACCAGAAAGTCACCTGCCCCGAATGCGGTAAAACAAAAGTTCGCAAGCTCATCAGCTGTACAAGCCTATTAGGCGATTCAACAGCCGGTAATTGTGGATCGGGTTCGTCAGCGGGGTTTTCCTGAGCGGGTTAACGAACAGGCAGCGGGCTGCTGCCTCCCACCAATTGCGATACACCCAATGGCGTTTCTTCACTTCAATTCGGATTTTTCAGGGGGATATCCCACTTTCTCATATACTTCCATACCGCCGTGCGGCTGACACCCAGTCGGCGGGCAACCTCCGCTTTGTTCCAGTGACTGGTCTCCAGCAGTTCCATCAGCTCTTCCTTTGACAGGTCCCTGCCGATTCTGACTTTCCTTGCGCCGCCGCCCGCAATTGCTTCCGGCCAACATTCGTCTCCGGGCTGGCGAATTTCAAGCGGCAGATCCGATATTTCAATCTGATCCCTGTTACATAAAACGAAGGCATGCTCAATGGCATTTTCAAGCTCCCGAACATTCCCCGGCCAGGAGTGGTCCAGAAACACACGCATGGCATACTGGGAGATTCCCGTGATGTTTTTACCGGTTTTATGGTTTTGCCGATCGATGAAATGTCGCGTCAAAAGCGGGATGTCATCTTTGCGTATTTTGAGGGGCGGCAAGACAATGGGAAAGACTTTCAGCCGATAGTACAGATCATCTCGAAAATGTCCCTCCTGGACGCGGCTGTAAAGATCCCGGTTGGTGGCCGCCATGATCCGTATATTGACCTTGCGGGTTTTTGACTCACCCACACGCTCGATTTCACGCTCCTGCAGCACCCGCAGAAGCTTTACCTGAATA
>JAIVWA010000620.1:0-2898 GCA_049190255.1 Gammaproteobacteria bacterium
GGGAGGACGTGGCCTTGATTTGCCACCAGAGGGGGCTTGTAAGCTTTGAACTTAAATCTATCGTTTACTGGAGTAATGGAGTAGTGGAGTAATGGAAAAACCAAAACCTGGAACCTCGTTGGGATCTCAGAATCCTTTAAACGTTTGGCCCTGAATATGCCTTATGCAGCTTGCGTTCACCGACTAATTTTTCGAATTGTTATTCAGTGCAAAGCACGCTTCGGACAATTGAGTCTATACGAACCCCAATACTCCAACACTCCAGTACTCCAACACTCCTTAGCATGTGAGTGCAAAAAATGAAACCGCATAAAATTAGATCGGGTTTCACGTGAAAACACATTGGGTGGTGTATCCGATGCAATATCAGCACAATAAATAGAATTTTTACCGTCTGGCTTTCCTTTGGCAGGAATCCGGTGGACATATTATGAAACATGCCTATATTGTTTTCAAATTTAAGGCCACCTAAGGTCCAATTATTACTGGTAATGAAAGGAGACGGCCCATGGAACTTGCAGGTAAAAAAGTGGTCATTCTGGTCGAAGAAATGTTTAACACCCATGAATTTTGGTATCCTTATTATCGGCTCAAAGAGGCCGGCTGCGAAGTGGTGGTGGTGGGATCCGGGCGTTCCAAGACCTATACCGGGAAACCCGGGACTGAGGTAACCGTGGACTTAAATGCTGACGAGGTTTCAGCGGCTGACTATGACGGCATTGTGATTCCGGGGGGGTATGCCCCGGATCAGATGAGGCGCTTTCCGAAAATGGTCCAGCTGGTCAGGGATTTTTATGAGGACGGCAAAGTTGTTGCTGCGATTTGCCATGCCGGTTGGATGCTGGCCTCCGCCAAGATTCTTGAGGGCAAAACCGTCACCTCATTTTTTGCCATAAAAGATGACCTGGTTCATGCAGGCGCCGAATGGGTGGATCAAGACGTGGTGGTCGATGGAAATCTGATTACCAGTCGAATGCCCGATGACCTGCCGGCTTTTATGAGGGCCATAATCAAAGCACTAAAAGAAGCAGGTTAAAAGGTTCTGGGTTCAGGGTTCAAAGGTTCAGCATTTGAATCTAATTCTGTGGCATTTTTAAAATGAGTATGCTATGGATCCAGGTATTTACCAAAGTGGCATCCAAAGTTAGAACCTGAACCTCAATGGGGAGATCGACATGAGAATTTTGGTGGGATATGACGGAAGCAATTCGGCAAAAGAGGCGTTAAACCTGGCAAAAACCCATGCAAAGGCGTTTGGCGCGTCTGTGGCGGTGGCCACATCCATGGAAAAAGGGACTGAAGGTCAGCGAGAAGAAATAGCCCAGGCTGAAAGTGGGCTTGAATGGGCAAAATCCTTGTTTGATGAAAACGAAATTTCGTGTGACACTCACCTGTTGATTCGCGGTTTATCCCCGGGCGAGGATATCGTTGAATTTGCAAAAGAAAACAAGATAGATGAAATTATCGTCGGGATTAAACGGAGATCAAAGGTCGGCAAACTTTTGATGGGTTCCACGGCGCAAGTTGTCATCCTCCAGGCTTCCTGCCCGGTGATTTCGGTTAAATAAGCTCGAAGTTCAAACCAAAAAAGAAATTCATCATCAAAGCACGAAAATTTCTATGCAATTTCGTGCTTTCGTGGTAAAAATCTTACCCTCCAAAGAACAGATTTCAAGCTGAACACCTAATAATTCCGTCTGCTGAACTTACCCCGGATCGCTTCTTGCGAACGGGGTTTTTTAGGCCGAATTTTTACGCATGTATATCTCGAGACGTTCGACCGCCAGGGAACAGGTTAGGGTAAGCATTAAATACATGACCGTAATGGTAATCCAGATTTCAAAAGTAAGATAGGTCGAGGACATTAACTCCATGGCCTGAAATGTTAATTCTTGAATCGAGATCACGGATACTATGGCGGAGTCTTTAATCGTCGAGATGAATTGGCCCGCCAGGGGCGGCAGAATTCGCTGCAAGGCCTGGGGAAGAACAACATAACGCATCTGCTGCCACCGGGTAAAGCCCAGAGCCGCGGACGCTTCCCACTGTCCTTTTTCAATGGATTGAATGCCGGCCCGGACAATTTCGGTAATATAAGCCCCTTCAAATAGCGACAGCGTGATCAGGGCTGACAGGAAGGCCGAAAGAAGAGGGGGGGGGGCAAAGAAAACCTCAAAGACGGCTCGGGTGCCTTCACTGCTGTTTCTGATAAATTCTTCAACGCCAAATAGAGATAGAATTTGATCTCCGATAAAAAAATAAAAAATGAAGATAATTACCAGGGGGGGTAAATTTCGGATCAACTCCACATAGGTTCCGCCGATCAGTCGCTTAAACAGACTGTGGCTTACCCGAAATAAGCCCATTACGGTGCCAATCAGCGTAGCAAAGATGGTTGCCCAGATACTCAAACGGATGGTAGTGAAGAAGCCCTGCAAAAGGATATTCGGTACCCAGCTATTGATCTCCGCATCGTAGCGTAGGAAATACTGAGGGATTGCCCCCCAATTCCACTTGTAGCTGAAACCGATGTGTATTTTATAACCCGTATAAATTACGGCCGAAAGCAGCAATAGAGATAGAACCAGATCAGTGGCGGTAAATTTTGCTTTTTGTTTTAACAAGCCGGATCCAAATTTTGGGTTGCAGGCATAAATAGGTTCAAAGGTTCAGGGTTCAGAGGTTCAGCGCCGCGGCTGGCCTGAAAAGTTTACCCGCCTCAGGAGGGCGGCCAGTCTAATCGAAAAAGAAACTCCAGCCCAACAAATGTCGAATGTCGATTGATCCGCCGAAGGCGGATCGAATTAAGGAATTCTTTCTATTTTATTTGTTAAAAAGAGCAGAGCGAAGCGACATCCACAATTCGTCAATCGTCAATCTTCATTCGTCATTCCATGA
>JAIVWA010000621.1:0-2902 GCA_049190255.1 Gammaproteobacteria bacterium
CGACCTGCCCGCAATGCCTTTAAACTGGTGCGAGGCAAATTTAATAATTGTGATTCATAACTCAATGATTACGCTAACTCAACGCACTATGCATGGCAGGCGGGTGTTGGACGTTCGATGTTCGACGTTCGCGTGAGTCGCAGGCACACTGCGCTCAGTATATGTTTTACAAACGGTGCGGTTCAAATGAACCAAATCCTACCTGTGCGGGTCCGTTCCCGTACAGAAATCGCTGCTCGAACCCGCATCGCGGGCTACGAAGCCAGTGCGGTTCGGTAACGGGCCGTAACGAAGGGGCCAGGCAGCGATACTCCGGGAGGTGCCACGTTTCGGCCTCCATGGTGCGCCATCCTCCGAACGTTGGTGAAGCGCCGGGGTGTACGTACATCCTCTTTCTCCGGTTAGACGGTTACCAGAGAAAGACCATGGGGGTGTTTGGTGACATCGCCTGGAGAAAATGGTGCGGTGTGCTGACCGACGAGGTCCCACATGGTTCCCTATCAGGGATAAGTTCAGGCTATAAGGCAATGCCGAAATGCCTGGATCATGCCATGGCGAGCACGGGGTTATCTTCAACTCTTGCTCCTTAGGGTCTACAGCGTGTCCGCAGGAGGTTGGCCTATGGCCTGCCAAAAGGACACACCTGAGTGAGAATGGGAAATGACTGCAACTGCACGGGGATAGTTAACCCGGAAGTTGGAGACCTTGTAGGTCTTCCCTCTGCCTTTTCAGGGAGAGCTTCCGGCTTGTTAAAAACGCCCTCAACGTCGTTGTAGACACAACCCGCCGGTGTCACTACGTTAGGAGAATCAACAGTGAAGATAGTACCCAAGAAGTTTAAAGTCCATTCCCTCACCGGGAGAATTAACCCACAGCTGATGTGGCTGGCTTTTAAAGCCGTTAAAAAGAATCGAGGAGCTGCAGGTCTCGATAAGGTTTCCATAAAAATGTTCGAGAAAAATCTCCAACAAAACCTGGACGCCTTAATGAAAAACCTCAAATCCCGAACTTACAAGCCTATTCCGCTCAAAAGGGTGTATATCCCAAAGGGAGGCGGCAAACTTCGACCGCTTGGTATTCCCGCCGTTCGATGCAGGATCGCACAGGAAGTCGTCAGACGCCTGATCGAGCCTATCTTCGAGCAACAGTTTCATGATAATTCCTATGGCTTCAGGCCGGGCCGTAACTGCCACATGGCCGTCAAAAAGGTGTTAGAATATACCAACGACGGTCACAAGTTCGTGCTAGATGCGGATATCAAAGCTTTCTTTGATAACATCTCTCACAAACTGATCATGCAGTGTATTGCGGCCCAAATCGCTGACGGCAACATCTTGGGACTCATTGAAAAATTTCTCAGGTCCGGGGTAATGGAAGACGGGGTCTTTAAGCCGACAACCAAAGGAACTCCGCAGGGCGGAGTCATCTCGCCGTTGCTGGCTAACATCGTCCTTAATTACCTGGATTGGCAGCTTCATGCCAACCGGCTTAAGTTTGTACGTTATGCCGATGATTTCGTCATCACGTGCAAAACCTTATCTCAGACTGAAAGGGCTCTCGATTTGGTTAAAAACATCCTGTCACAGGATCTGGATCTACAACTGAGTCCGGAAAAGACGAAAATTACTCGCCTGTATGACGGATTCCAGTTTCTGGGATTTTATATCTCCGACAGATCCACCAGGATGCGGTCCAAATCAGTAGAGAAATTCAAAATGAAGATCAGGGCGTTGACGATACGATCCCATAACCTGGATGCCGAGGTTATCTTAAAACTCAACCGAGTAATACGCGGGACGGTGAATTATTTTGCGCCATCATTTGCCACGGTCATCGCTCAGTTCAAAAGACTGGACGCATGGATTCGAAAACGAATCCGGTGCATGAAATACAAGCGTATCTCACGCATTGACAATAAACGAATGAAAATAAAGCATATTCGCCGCCTCGGACTACTGAGTTGTTGGGACCTCTGTCTGGCTGTCAAAGAACGTTAGTGGCCCTCCCCTATTGGGGCAATCTCTCGGGGGCCGCCCGGTGCGGGAAAGCCGCACGCCGGTAAATATAGGGAATTGACCCTATTGCGACAACGGGGAGAGGGTGGCTACGGCCTCCCTCTTACCCTCTAATCTGTTTGCTGTTTAATCCAGGCCCGGCCATCGAAGCAGCCAGTTTAATCATCAAGAAAACCGTGCCATTTAGGCGTAGTTTCACACGAGCGGTTCAGGGTTCACGGGTTGGATAATCCGGAACGTTGAACATGTGAACGCTTAAATGATTTTTTACAGATTATATTATGAAACAAACCATTGTCATCATCGTCGAGCATTTTAACGGTCAAATCAAACCCGTCACCCACGAGCTTGTAAGCTGTGCCAAAAGGCTGCAACAAAATAATGCGTCAGCCATCAGGGCGGTCATTCTCGACGATGACCCGGCAGCGCTCGCCCGGGAGATGGCCGATACCTGGGGACTTGAAGTAACCGCCGTCCGGATTCCGGGATTGAACTCTTACAATGGAGAGATATACAAAAGCGTTCTGGCAGATCTGCTGCCGGAATTTGAGGCTGCCTATGTTTGCACCGCTCACAGTTCCCAGGGGATGGACTTTGCACCGGCGCTGGCAGTAGAATTAAATGCCGCCTGCATTACCGGTGTTGAAGATATTCTTGAAGTGGAAAATCGAACCTGCTTTGCAAGGTCGATTTTCGGCGCTAAAGCAGTGGCCCATGTCCGCCCGGAAAGCGACATCTCAATTCTCACCATCCAGCCCGGTATGACGCCCTTGGAAGCCTCGCAGATCATCGTCGAGGATATGCAGGCCAACCAGAAGCTGCGCAGCCTCGATCTCCTGGACAACCGTCCTGCCACCGTTGCCGACCACCCCGGACTTCGCATAGAA
>JAIVWA010000622.1:0-2901 GCA_049190255.1 Gammaproteobacteria bacterium
ATAAAAGAAACTAATGAACATCCAATGTTCGACGTTCAATCTGTTTACTTTTTCCCGGTCTATGGCTTTAAGTACCTCCCCACCGTTTTGAATACCTCCCCATGCGAAGTCTCCAGGCGGGTAAGAAACTGATCCGAACGCACGATGGGGCTCCAGAGCGAAAAGTCTTCCCTTTCAAAATCCATTCCCACCGCCAGCATGTCGCTAAGTGTCTCTATGAGGTGATCTTCCGGCTTGTAGATCGAATCACCGATATCACCCACCCAGCAAAGGGGTCTGCCCTGGTAGCGTTCGTTTAAATCGTGGTAGAAATGATGCGTGACAATGGTCCGGGGCTGAAGGCCGAGATCGGTGAATGGCATGGTCACCCCTTTTTCGGCGACCTGGATAAGTGCCCCGTTGTAAACCGGGATGAGTTCGACACCCTGTTCGCTGCATGTGCGGCAGATCCCCTCCAGCCCCTCGAGGCTGGCGCACACCGGAAAAAGGAATATCTTTTTGGGCCGGTGGTGCTGCAAGGCCTCTTCCACGAAATAGGTCAAGGTTGAACCCGAAGCGATGCATTCTTCCATGATAATCCAGGTTTCATCCTGCCACCATTCGCCGACAAAGGAGCTTTCCACGATGTTCCAGCCGCGCGAGACGGCTGTGTCCTCAACACGGGTAAGTTTAATATAGGTCGTGTCGGGGAGCCGGGATCGGTGCAGCGGAGGATTGGCATCCAGCAGGTCCAGCGGGCGTCCGCCCCAGAGGATAACAAACTGCGCCAGTTTCCCATCAAACATCCGTTCGAAAAGGCGCATCATGTCGTGGCCGATATCCTTGATCATTAAAAATTTCTCGGCCCCGCAGGCCTGGCGGCTGAGCAAAAATTCTTCGCCAAGCCCTCGACCGGGAAAATCAACCACATATATCTTATCGGGAAGACTCCTGCCCCGGAATGCTTCGTGCTGCGAAATTTCCTTCACGAGCCAGATGTCTTTTCCGCCGCGCGACATGACGATTTCGCCGATGTCTTCGAGGTAGATTCGGTTTTGATCCACCATCATATATCTCCTCCTTTTTGTGCCCAGTGTTGTGCCCCAGAAAAAACCTACTTAAGATCCCGGACAAACGTACCCAGAGCTTTATAAAATTAATTCTTATAACAAATAACTCTCAATGGATGTTTCTTCAATTGAGCTTCTATTTTACCACCGGCAGTCCTTCTGAGTTCCAGCCGTTGATGCCCGATGACAGGTGATAAATTTTTTGAAAATTTAGCTCTTTAAACAGGTTGAGCGATTTAGAGGAACGATTGCCGCTGCGGCAATAGATCAAATATGATTTTTGTCGGTCCAGGCGGTTGATTTGGTCGAAAAACGTTTTCGAATAGAAATCAATGAGAATGGAATTTTGAAGATGTCCGCTCTGGTACTCACCCGGCGTCCTGATGTCGAGTACCACAAAATTGCCATCTCCGATATGCTTTTCAATTAACTCAGACGCCTGTTTGGGTGCCAGTGCGGTAATATGATTGTCGCTTTGGGCACTCTGCGACTGGAAGAAAAAACCAGAAAATATTATAAGCAGCAGTATCCCGAATGTTGCCAGTTTTTTTTGCACAGCAGTTGCCTCCTTATAAAAACCGGATTCCGGTGATTTACAACTGAGTCAAGCCGGATAGGTTTTTGCAGATCAAAAAAAGTCCACTCTTACGATAATCACTCTCGTGAGTTGAGGCAAGAATGAGTCGGGGGCATGCCTTTAGTTAACAGATAGTTGGTTTTGCTTAAAAGTGGTTTCAAAACTCCATCTATTATCTCTTCCACCAACTCTCTTTATGGGGTGGCATTGACTGCCACCCCATTATTAGTTACTCTATCTCATTAACTTGACACTCCCGCAGAAATTCAGTTTGGTTGCAATATTTCAATTGTCTTTTGAATAGGAGATCAGATTAATGCACTATTTACCGAACGATGACCCTGAAGTTGCCCAGATTATTCAGCAGGAAGAAGCGAGAATTGAAAATACCCTGGATCTGATTGCCGCAGAAAATCATGCCCCCCGATCCATTCTCGAAGCCCAGGGATCCATATTCAGCACCAAGGCTGCGGAGGGCTATCCGGGTCGCCGGTTTCATGCCGGTTGTATCTTTGCGGACGAACTGGAAAGCCTGGCAATTCAACGGGCCCGGCATTTATTCAGCGCCGATCACGCCAACCTTCAGCCCCACAGCGGGGTTTCGGCCAACCTGGCGGTTTACTTCTCGGTTCTCGATATCGGTGACAGAATCCTTTCGATGAAACTGTCCCATGGCGGGCATCTCTCCCACGGCGATCCTTCATCGGTCACCAGCCGCTGTTTTAAATTCCGGCACTACGGACTAGACGCCCAAACTGAACGGATCGACTATAATGAGGTGCGTGAGGTTGCGGCAGCCTTTAAACCTCACATGATTATAGCGGGGGCCAGTTCCTACCCCCGGCTGATTGATTACAAAATAATGTCTGACATTGCCAAAAGTGTTTCAGCCTATCTACTGGTCGACATGGCACACATTGCCGGTCTGGTTGCCGCCGGGGTCATTCCCAGTCCGGTTCCCCATGCGGATTTTGTGACCTTTACCACCTACAAAACCTTAAAAGGGGGCAGGGGCGGTGTGATTTTATGCAAAAAAGAGCATGAAAGAAAAATCAGCAAAACCATCTTTCCGGGTGCCCAGGGAACGCCCTCTCTTAATCTGCTGGCAGCCAAGGCCGTGTGCTTCAAGCTGGCCATGGAACCGGGTTTCAAAGAGGAGCAAATAAAGACATTGGAAAATGCCGCTGCCTTTGCCGCCGGGTTTGAAAAGAAAGGCTATCGCATCGTGTCCGGCGGGACCGACAATCACCTGGTCCTGGTTGATTTGAGATCAAA
>JAIVWA010000623.1:0-2899 GCA_049190255.1 Gammaproteobacteria bacterium
TGTTGGTGGGGTAATGGCCTACCAAGGCAACGATCCGTAGCTGGTTTGAGAGGATGACCAGCCACACTGGGACTGAGACACGGCCCAGACTCCTACGGGAGGCAGCAGTGGGGAATATTGGACAATGGGCGCAAGCCTGATCCAGCAATGCCGCGTGTGTGAAGAAGGCCTGCGGGTTGTAAAGCACTTTTATCGGGAAAGAAAATCTCAGGGATAATACCCCTGGGCCTTGACGGTACCCGAAGAATAAGCACCGGCTAACTCAGTGCCAGCAGCCGCGGTAATACTGAGGGTGCAAGCGTTAATCGGAATTACTGGGCGTAAAGCGAGTGTAGGCGGCTTCGTAAGTCGGATGTGAAAGCCCCGGGCTTAACCTGGGAATTGCATTCGAAACTGCGTAGCTAGAGTTTGGTAGAGGTAAGTGGAATTCCGGGTGTAGCGGTGAAATGCGTAGATATCCGGAGGAACATCAGTGGCGAAGGCGGCATACTGGACCAAAACTGACGCTGAGGCTCGAAAGCGTGGGGAGCAAACAGGATTAGATACCCTGGTAGTCCACGCCCTAAACGATGTCAACTAGACGTTGGGTTCATTAAGGAATTAGTGTCGTAGCTAACGCGTTAAGTTGACCGCCTGGGGAGTACGGCCGCAAGGTTGAAACTCAAAGGAATTGACGGGGGCCCGCACAAGCGGTGGAGCATGTGGTTTAATTCGATGCAACGCGAAGAACCTTACCAGCCCTTGACATCCTGGGAACTTTGTAGAGATACATTGGTGCCTTCGGGAATCCAGTGACAGGTGCTGCATGGCTGTCGTCAGCTCGTGTCGTGAGATGTTGGGTTAAGTCCCGCAACGAGCGCAACCCTTGTCCTTAGTTGCCAGCACGTAATGGTGGGAACTTTAAGGAGACTGCCGGTGATAAACCGGAGGAAGGTGGGGATGACGTCAAGTCATCATGGCCCTTATGGGCTGGGCTACACACGTGCTACAATGGTCGGTACAGAGGGTCGCGATCCCGCGAGGGGGAGCCAATCCCAGAAAGCCGATCTTAGTCCGGATCGCAGTCTGCAACTCGACTGCGTGAAGTCGGAATCGCTAGTAATCGCGAATCAGCAACGTCGCGGTGAATACGTTCCCGGGCCTTGTACACACCGCCCGTCACACCATGGGAGTGGGTTGCACCAGAAGTAGTTAGCTTAACCTTAGGGAGAGCGATTACCACGGTGTGATTCATGACTGGGGTGAAGTCGTAACAAGGTAGCCGTAGGGGAACCTGCGGCTGGATCACCTCCTTTAAAGAGCAAACATCTTCTCGATGTGAGCGCCCAACACAAGTTACCTGAATATATTGCAACCGGCCATGGCCAATCAAATGGGTCTGTAGCTCAGTTGGTTAGAGCGCACCCCTGATAAGGGTGAGGTCGGAAGTTCAAATCTTCCCAGACCCACCAGAATTCCGCAGCTCGGCCGATCCCCGCAGCTTGCATATTTTTAATATGCTTCGCCACGGCGATCGACCAATCTGCAAAATTCTGGGACTTTGGTCCGGGAATTAAGGCTGACTTTCGACTGAGTTTCAGAACGGCTCCTGGCGCCAGATGGCGTGGAGCGTAAACCACATGGGGCCATAGCTCAGATGGGAGAGCGCCTGATTTGCATTCAGGAGGTCGGCGGTTCGATCCCGCCTGGCTCCACCATGTGGTTCCAGGTCAGGTCATTAAATTGAGGTTGCAATAACAAAGAATTGATCGTCATGTCTGTTTTTCCGGCAATGCGAAATGCAAAACCGGAGACGTGATCAATAGAGTATCCCGAAATATCGGGGTGCTTGTTCTTTAACAATATGGGAGTTCTGTCAAGAGCGTTTTGGGTTCAGGACGATTCTGAGTGTGTTTGTGATGAGCGCGCGATTTATCGGAATGAACACAGAACTGTGTCAGCAAAGCAGATTGAATCGTCGTGTTCATTCTGTTGGTGTTAGTCCGCGGGGGTAAAGGCCCGCATGGTTAACTCCAAACCTCCAGGTGGAGCTGTAATCACGCTTATACAACGTGGCTATGGTGAATCCAGGGACTCATGCTTAATGTTTTAGTGAGAGGGTTTTGGGTTATATGACCAAGTGACTAAGCGCACATGGTGGATGCCTTGGCGGCAGAAGGCGATGAAGGACGTGTAAGTCTGCGATAAGCCTCGGGGAGCTGACAAATTAGCTTTGATCCGGGGATTTCCGAATGGGGAAACCCACCGCATTAGCGGTATCGTCACCTGAATATATAGGGTGTGGAGGCGAACCCGGGGAACTGAAATATCTAAGTACCCGGAGGAAAGGAAATCAATTGAGACTCCCTCAGTAGCGACGAGCGAACGGGGACCAGCCGATTGGTGAGTGAATAGTGGAACAGTCTGGAAAGTCTGGCCATAGTGGGTGATAGCCCCGTACACGAAATGACCTCATCAACATATTAAGTAGGGCGGAGCACGTGAAACTCTGTCTGAACGTGGGAGGACCATCTTCCAAGGCTAAGTACTCTCTGCCGACCGATAGTGAACCAGTACCGTGAGGGAAAGGCGAAAAGAACCCCGGAGAGGGGAGTGAAATAGACCCTGAAACCGTGTGCGTACAAGCAGTAGGAGCCTGTCTTCGGCCGGGTGACTGCGTACCTTTTGTATAATGGGTCAGCGACTTACTTTCAGTAGCAAGCTTAACCGTCTAGGGTAGGCGAAGGGAAACCGAGTCTTAATAGGGCGCACAGTTGCTGGGAGTAGACCCGAAACCGGGTGATCTAGCCATGAGCAGGGTGAAGGCGCAGTAACATGCGCTGGAGGCCCGAACCCACTTATGTTGAAAAATGAGGGGATGACTTGTGGTTAGGAGTGAAAGGCTAAACAAACCCGGAGA
>JAIVWA010000624.1:0-2897 GCA_049190255.1 Gammaproteobacteria bacterium
ACGGGTTGGTTCCAAGCGTCCTCGTCGTCGTCCTCGTGCTCGTCCCTCGCTTGCCCTAAAATTCTGATCCCCGAGTACGAGGACGAAAAGAATCAGATTAGATCGCATGCATAAGCCCTGCGCCTTTTCGTATTTTCCGCATTCCGCATTCCAACTTCCCGCAGAAGTCACTCCTTAACGGGCTCGAAACGAAGCTTGACCATGGTACCCACTTGATGCTGGTTACCGGTGGCCCCGTCCCAAACGGCCAATCCGAAGGAATAGCTTTTTTCAGGCAGATCAAGCCGCACATCCCGTTTGGAGGGCGTTCGCAAAGCTCTACTCAGCTCGAGAGTCCAGTATCCGTCAGACCAGGATGCGCGGCCTCTGATGTCTGCTGAATCCCCTCCCTCGGGAAAGCCGGATTCATATAGAGGGAAGCTTTTTTTCGCCGGTTTGCCGCTGTTAGATAATTGCAACGGTACCTGTTTACCCCCCTCCATGTAAAATCGAGGCTGGGGCGGCTTGCCTTCAGTCTCTTTGGCATTGAGAGTGAGCGGAATTCCGCCCACGGTTCCCGGCATTCGCTCGCCCGAAGCGTCGCTCCCATGCGCGGCCGAGATTTCAGGTTGGGCCCATCGAAGTGCAGGCTTTAAGCTTCCTTGCGGTACGAATCTTACCTGGTGGTCCAGGAACCCGTCCCCGGGACGCCCCGCCCTTGCGGCCGTAAAGGCATTCCAATACCACTCATCCACGACGGCGCCCTCCTGCCGGGTGGCCATACGCGGGAATTCTCTGAAACGGCCGGTGCTGTGGCATAAGACCGCACAACCGCCCTGCCTGAAGTCCTCGACCTGTTCGGTTGCCTGCCAATGAAGCGCCAGGGCGTCGGGCCAGTCCACTTTGGCCCGCCATCGCCCGCCGCTGAAAAGCCATTGGCCCATCCGGTCCTGGCGGGTTTTATCAAGCCATCGGAAAGCAAAATAAATATGGGTATCGTCGTAAACTGCCCGAATAAAGACCTTTGTTCCCGGTTGAGGAGGACCGTCGCCCAATTGCCATGTGGCTACTTTCGTTTCCAAAGCTATGGCCCAGGTATCTTCCAGGGCCTTGCCGTCCATTCCAGGAACAGGTTTTCCGTCCAGGTAGGCGGCAATCAGGGTGGGCGGCCTATCTTCGCCCTCATAATCACTGTGACGGTCGGGTTTATGGCAGTTCAGGCATACCCTATCCGAGCGAGTTTCGAGAATATTGGCCCGGGCTAACTCGGCGCCATCCCGGGCCCGGCCTCCGGCCATGAGTTCAGCATAAAATCCTCCCGGGCCATGACAGCTTTCGCAGGTAACCTGGTCCTCCAGGTAGTGGCCGGTTAGTTCATTGAAAGCCGTCGTGTGACAGCCGAGACAGCGCGACTCATCTAACTTAAGCCCGCTTTTTTGCACCTCTTTCAGCTTGGTTCTCACTTTGTCAAAGGGTTTAAATTTGAGCCTGCGCCAGCGGGCCACATGTCTTGGATTTGAACCCAGGTGGCAGCGAAGGCACAAGTTTGAGCCGGTGAAAGGTATCGGTTCTCCGGAAGCGCTATATTGAAACAAATCAAGGGTCGAGATGCCCGTGTCCCGGACTTTCAGATACTCATACAGTGGTCTGCGCGGGATGCGCAAAGTGGAATGGGCCCTGGACGATTCTGTCGCCCGGCCGACACCACCGTGGCAAACCGTACAACCGTGTTCTTCGAACGGAAAACGGTCTATTTGCGAATGCTTTTTCTCAAGTTGTTTCAGATCCAGGTGGCAGGTAATGCACCGGTCGACGCGATTGCCGTCTCCCAGTAGAATCTGCCTGATCCGGTACCGGGGGCGGTCAAGGTAGCGCAAACGCTTTTGTAAGATTGTCCGTTGTGTCCCGTCGGCACGCGCTAAAGCCTTCGCAGCCTTTTTCGTCTCTTCGCGAAAAAACGCCTTCTGATGGCGCATCCATTCAGGATTCGTTTCCTTTTTGAGGACTAAACCCAAGGTCACCAGGAGAGAGATGACAAGCAGGGCGAATATTATATACAGATGTTGGTTCACGCCCGGATTTTTCCTTTGCAAAGCCTGTTTCATTCAGATATTAAACCATGGTGTTTGGACGATATACCTTACATTCAAGAGCAAGCGGAGCAAAACCTTGATTACAACTGCCCCCATGGTCAAAACCAGAAAAAAGTAGATTGAGTAACGAACCCGTCCCCATTTCTCGAACCGGCACCGCCAAAAGGTAAAGGGTAAGAGTATTCCCATGAGGTAATAGCTGCCTATCAAAGACAAGCCTAGCCAATTCGGAAGGCTGCGAAAGTTCGGTCGAGCCGGCCTTGCCATGCCCCAATCTTGCCAGGGCCAGTACCAGTCCCAGTTGGATCCACGGAACCAGGCTGCCATTACCGTGAGCAAAGCTAAAAACAATAGACCCGCAGTGAAAGGTAAAGTGGCCCAGATCCGATGCCGGAAGGAATAACACCCCGCACCTCGTGGGTCGGTATCGAGCAGGGGAATCAACATCAAACCCGCTATGATGAGAAAAGGAATAACCACGCCGGCCAGCCAGGGATCAAAGTAAAGAAGCATCTCCTGAAGCCCGAGAAAATACCAGGGCGCTTTGGCGGGGTTTGGCGTAAAGTCCGGGTCCGCGGGCACATCTAAAGGGGCTTCAATCACCAGTCCCAGCCAGGCCAAAACCAATAAACACGCAAGTGCCGCCAAAAATTCTTTGAATACAAAACCAGGGTAGACCGGCAACATGACGGGGGGGTCTTTCTTGTTCGTTGCTTGGGTCGTACCTTTTGGTAGGTCCTTTGACAATTGTTATCCCTTCGAATTGACAATTGATTATTGACAATTGTCGATTGAATGTATTCTGTCTATTTTATAAAAAAATGA
>JAIVWA010000625.1:0-2875 GCA_049190255.1 Gammaproteobacteria bacterium
TTAAGGTATTCTATCGATTTTAACCCAACAAAAAAAACAGCCTTCGCTAGCGCTCTTATTTTTACTTACTGATTTATCGCTTGTGCAGGCGCAAAATACCAGGCGTTTATAATAAAGACGGAGCGACCTGTCGGGTCGTAGCCGAAGGCGAAGCCTGAAGCGACACTACAATTTTAGGCATTTTAGGCACTTTAGCTCATTTTAGGCATTTTCCGGCTTGTCCGGGTTAGGCAATTATTCTATAAAATAAACCCCTGAAGCGCTTTTGGCAAATTCCGGTAATCCACGGAATTTGCCTGATCCGTCAGGTCGGCCGAATTGCAGGTGTGCCAGTATAAGACCGACCCGGCCTCTTTTCCGTGTTCTTTACAGTAGTCATATACCGCGGCAAAGGCCTTGGAAGTATAGGTGGTATCCAGGGCGATGCCTTCCTTATCTTTTAACAGGCAGGATACGTTGCTCGCCGCTTTCGTGGGTACGCCGTAGCCGCCTCCGAAATAGTCATCCAGGATCTCAGGTAATCTGAGGGTTATATCCGGCAGGCGCCGGCAGCGCTTTTTTAAATAAGCATAGGTTTGTTTCATCAGCTTTGCAACTGTGTTTTGGGTGCAGGTCTGAAAAGGGCCCAGGTGAGATTCCGATACCCGCACGCCCGTCACCCCGGTGGGCAGTCCGGCCAGTTGAAGTCCTAACGCCAAACCGGCCAGGGTGCCGCCGGATCCGAGGGGGCAGATGATGACTTTGGGTTCCGGCATCTCCCCCCGGTCAATTTGCTCTTTTAGCTCAAAGGCCGCATTTACATAACCGATGGTTCCCTCAGGATTGGATCCCCCGGCAAAAACAAAGTACGCGCCGGGGTGTTTGATTCTTTCCAGAAGGTAATATGACACCACTGTTTTCCACAGGGTTTTTTTGTAAATCGTTTGGGCCTTAAATTTATTAAACAAAAGCAAATTCTGTTTCACACCAGCGGTGACCGGCTGGCGGAAGAGCAGCAGGGTGCATTCCAGACCAAATTTTTCACAGAAAATAGCCGTGGCCAGTCCGTGATTGGTGCCGATACCGCCAAAAGTGATGATATGGGTGGATTTTCTTCTTTTTGCTTCTCCTATGATAAATTCGAGTTTTCTGATCTTATTGCCGCCATACACAGCAGAGCTCAAATCGTCGCGCTTGATCCAGAGATTGGCAAATCCCAGCCGTTCTAACCGTTGGATGGGTGTCGGGAATAGCCCCAGGGAGATCCTGGCTGTTTTTTCTTCCAGCTCGGGATATTGTTTGAACAGAATAAACCGCTCGGTATTTTCAGACATCCCACTCTTTTTCATGGCTCCTCAGATCTTCCAATCGGATTCCCTTGGTGAGAAGATACTTTTTTCGCAGCAAATAGTAGATCAAGCCCGAAAGAATAAATGCCATAAAGCTGCCGACTTTCAAGGGCGATTTTAAATCATAGAGTATAATGATACTGAAAAAAACCACCATCACAATCCCCACAATGGGACAGAACCACAACCAGAAACCTTTCAGCCTAAAGCCTGAGTTACGATAATGTTCCGGGTAATATGCCGGCAGCCTTATGGCCGCCAACTGAATAGGAATGAATATTATCATGGCGCCCAGGGCGGAATAGGATGCCAGGGTCTCCAGGGAGAGTCCTGAAGCGATACCTGCGATGGAAAAAATCCAGACAATGGTCAATAAAATGTGGGGCGTCCCGAATCGACGGTTCAATCGACCCAGCCATTCGGGCAACAGTTTGTCCTTCACGATCATCAGCAGGGATTTTGTGGCCACGATAAATAAGGCATTCAATGTGGTAGTTAACGCCAATACAGCGCCGCCGCTGACGAAAAAGAAAAGCCCTGCCTTGCCGGCCGTGACCTGACAGACCCGAATCAGAGGTTCTTTGGCTTCTATAAGGGTTTGGGCGGGAACCGCGCCGACGGTTGTTACGGCAACCATTACGTAAATGAATACTATAATGGGAAAGGCGATAAAAAATGCGGCCGGTATGACTTTGCCCGGATTGATGATTTCACCTCCAAGTTCGATGATGCCGTTGGCACCCATATAGGTGAACGTCAGAAGGGCAGTGCCCAAGAGTAGATTGGCGGTACCTTTATGAAACATGCCTGAAAAATTGTCGATGTTGATGACGCGTATGCCTTTGGCGCAATAAAAAATCAGAGCCGCAATGAGGATGAGTACTAGGAAACCCTGGACTTGGGCGGCGAGTTTCACACCCAGAAGGTTGATCAGATAAATAAAGGTTACGATGCTGATGGCCAAAACAGCGGGTGAAAAAGCGGGTAGATAGATTTGAGCATATCGGGCGCATCCCAGGGCCCACAATGGAATCTGTCCGATAAACGAAGCCAGCGCATAAACCCAGATGCCCACAAAGGCAAGGCCGGGTGACACCATTCGGCTGGGATACTTATAATTGGCGCCGGTGGTCGGGATGGCGGAGCCTAACATGGCAATCGGAAGCATACTGATAAACACGGGAATGACAGCCAACGCATAGGCAATCGGCAGGGCCGGTCCGGTTATTTTGAATACGATGCCGGTAAACACAAACACACCGCCGCCGATTGTAAAACCGATGGCAATAAAGGCCACCGCCGGAAGTTTTAGAACGCGTTTTAATTCGGGAGCAGACATGATATAATTCAGGGTTCAGGGTTCAGCCCAGCCGCCGGCCAAAAAAACGGCCGGTCAAATCGAAAAAGAAACTCCAGCCCGACAAATGTCGAATGTCGATTGACGAATGTCGAATTAAGGAATTCTTTCTATTTTATTTGTTAAAAAGAGCAGAGCGAAGCGACATCCACAATTCGTCAATCGTCAATCTTCATTCGTCATTCCATGA
>JAIVWA010000626.1:0-2873 GCA_049190255.1 Gammaproteobacteria bacterium
TTTCGGATTTTAATAAGGAAAATGTCTTATTTTTAGCCTTATACCTTATACCCTGAACCTTTTACCATTGAATTTCCGGCAACCATTAACGATCCTAACGAACTCAACGATCAAAACCAATAATAACAGGAGGAGGCAAGTATGACCCCCAAAGAAGTATTAGACATGGCAAAGGAAAATGGCGCCAAAATGGTCGATTTGCGCTTTATGGATTTTCCGGGCCTCTGGCAGCACTTTAGTGTGCCCATCAGGGAGCTGGAAGAATCAAGCTTTGAAGACGGCTTCGGCTTTGACGGATCGAGTATTCGCGGCTGGCAGCCGATTCATGCCAGCGACATGCTGGTCATACCGGACGCTGCAACTGCGAAAATGGATCCGTTTTACGAAGCGCCGACCCTGGTATTGATCTGCGATATTGCTGACCCGGTAACCCGGGAACCCTACACCCGCGATCCCCGAAATATCGCTAAAAAAGCGGATGCCTACCTGAAAAGCAGTGGACTTGGCGATGTGGCCTACATTGGTCCCGAGGCCGAATTTTTTATCTTTGATGATATCCGATTTGAATCCACTCGTTTCGGGGCTTTCTATGAAATTGATTCTATAGAAGGTGCCTGGAACACCGGCCGCGATGAAGGGCCCAACCTGGGCTACAAACCGCGCCACAAAGAAGGATACTTTCCGGTTCCCCCCATGGACAAATTTCAGGATTTACGGACGGAAATGGTTTTAACCCTTGAGGAACTGGGAATCGAGACCGAAGCCCAGCACCATGAAGTCGCCACCGCCGGGCAGTCCGAAATCGATATGCGCTTCAAGCCCCTGCTTCAGATGGCAGACCAGCTCATGTGGTTTAAGTATGTCCTTAAAAACGTCGCCTATCGCAACAACCACACCGTGACCTTTATGCCCAAACCCCTTTTTGAGGATAACGGCACCGGCATGCACACCCACATCAGCATCTGGAACGGGGATCAGCCGCTGTTTGCCGGAGACAAATATGCCGGCGTCTCCCAGGAAGCGCTGTATGCCATCGGCGGCATCCTGAAACACGCCCGGGCCCTGTGCGCGTTTACCAACCCCACCACCAACTCTTACAAACGCCTGGTGCCGGGTTTTGAAGCACCGGTCAACCTGGCCTACTCCAGCCGCAATCGCAGCGCGGCAGTACGACTTCCGATGTACTCCACCTCTCCCAAGGCCAAGCGGATCGAGTTTCGCACACCGGATCCGTCCTGTAACGGCTACCTGGCATTTTCAGCCATACTGATGGCGGTCATCGACGGCATCCAGAACAAAACCGATCCGGGTGATCCCCTGGATAAAGACATCTACAACCTCCCGCCCGAAGAGCTGGCCGAAATTCCCTCCGCCCCGGGCTCCCTGGATGAGGCCCTGGAAGCTTTAAAGGCCGATCAGGAGTTTCTCTTAAAAGGTGATGTCTTCACCCAGGATGCCATTGACATGTGGATCGAGTATAAAACCGAAAACGAGATCAACGACGTCAAACTGCGGCCCCATCCGCATGAATTTTACCTCTACTACGATATCTAACCGTCCCCAAACAGCAGCCCGCCTTTATGGCGGGCTGCTGGGTCCTTGCATATAAATTCAAACACTTCTATAATTATTGCTGAGAATATGGCTAATTCCGATTTTTCGCCATCAACACGAACTTGAAATTTTGTTGATAAAATACCCGATATCTGTAATTACAGATATCGTTTCAACTATTCAACGAGGTCTGAATTAAAGAAAAGTCACCCTTATCTCTGAACCTTTGAACTTCTGATCCTGTGAACCCCAACCCGGGTCCGCCGAAGGCGGAGAATTGACTATTGAAAGTTCAATTATTTGAGTAGAGCGCGGCAGATGAGACAGATTGTATTCGCGGTATTCTTCCTTTTCGTATTGTTGACCGGCGTTTCTTCATTCGGCCAGGGGGTTCGAGTGGGTCCGGATGGTAAAGCCTCCAAACAGACGCTCAGCCTTCCCTTCGCATTTTACAACGAAAATTTTGGATTCGCAGTTGGATACGTATACGGCGTTGTGGGTCAGCCCCAGAAACAGTCAACCCTTCTGGCAACGGTAATGGCGGGCAGCAAGGGCTCTGTCATGGGTTTTCTGGTGGGCCGTGATATCCAGATGCCTCGCGTCGAGCGCCTGTTTTTCGACCCGATCGTCCAGGTGGGCTATTTTAAGGACGCCGAAAGCTACATCGACGGAAACCCCGACTTCCCGGATGAGCGCGCCGGCAGCAACGATTCGGACGAAGACAATTTCGTGAAGGGCGACGGCTGGGACAATTTTTTCCGCATGAGATTCAAATATTTGCTTCCCATCGGCCATGGCAGGGACCAGATCATCAGCACTTACAAAATCGACCGGGGGCTTTTAAAATCCGGTGCCGACGGGGGGACGTCCCTGAACCCGCTGGTGAGCGGGAAAAGTTACCTGGAGCTGCGGCCGTTTTATCGTTCCCAGCAGCTCGACGGCAACGATGTGGACGAGACAATCAAGACCAACGGTCTCGATTTTTCGGTTTTCTGGGACAACCGGGATTTTTACGCCAACCCTTCAAAGGGATTCGGCTTGCGGGGGAAGGCATCCCGGGATTTCGGCGGGTTTGACAGCTCCAATTCCTGGACCAATCTCGAGGGTGAGCTGGATCTGTATATTCCGCTGCAATTGTCAAACCGGTTCCGGCAGACAGTTCTGGCCCTGGACTATTGGACGTCGTATTCTCCGACCTGGGATGAACAATCGAACGGTGAAATCGAAAACCGACCACCGGCGTATACCGGCTCGACCCTGGGCGGTATCTGGCGAATGCGCGGTTATCCCTCCCAGCGTTTCACCGACACAGCGGCTGT
>JAIVWA010000627.1:0-2855 GCA_049190255.1 Gammaproteobacteria bacterium
ACCATATGGCAGACCGTATCCCCCTCATTGGAACGCCGCGGTTTCCTGCCGATTCCGACCACACCCGGTGATCGGCTCTTCATAGGGATTATAAGCAGCTGTTATATCTTTTTTGCATGGGTCGGATTGACCCATTTTGCCCTCTGGATCCTGCTTATTATTGTCGTGTGCTGGATTATTGTTGTGATGGTTTGGGGGTGATAAATATTGAAAATTTACGATTGAAGATTGAAGATTTAATGTCCGCCTTCGGCGGATCAATTTAAAAATAATAAATTTGACGGACCTTCGATCAAACAAATTTCTTCAGTGTTCCAAGAGCAGTTTTCAACCCTGAATGTGGAGTTTATCAGGGCGGATTAATTATGACAGGTCCTATGTCGTTCGGTGTCAAAGGCCTTCACGCCGGCGATGTTGACCGGGAGAACAGAAAGCCAACCGTTGAAGGCCTATAGCTAAAGGGGGGATCAACAGAGAAAAATGAAAGAGACGAGGTCTGTATTGCTGGGCGTTAACGGCCTTCACGCCGGCGATAATAGACCGGGAGATGGGAAGCCAACCATTGAAGGCCTCAGGAGGTGACCATATGCTTAGGATGATATTAAAGAAGAGGACCAGGATGTTATTCCTGGCAGGTGTTGTGGCTGCATTATTTGCGTTCGTAGCCGCTCCTGCGAGCGCGGACATGGCAGCCGCCAAGAAGTGGGTGGACGAGGAATTTCAACCGTCGACGTTGACCAAAGAAGAGCAGATGAAAGAAATGGAGTGGTTCATCAATGCGGCCAAGCCCTTCAAGGGGATGCATATCAAGGTCGTCTCCGAGACCATCCCGACCCACGAATATGAGTCGAAAGTTCTCGCCAAGGCGTTCGAAGAGATTACCGGAATCAAGGTCTCCCATGACCTGATTCAGGAAGGTGATGTCATCGAAAAGCTGCAGACGCAGTGGGCGTCCGGTAAGAACATCTATGACGGTTGGATTAACGATTCCGATCTCATCGGCACCCACTCCCGTTATGGTTATGTGGTTCCCTTGTCCGACTTTATGGCGGGTGAGGGCAAGGATGTTACCCTGCCGACGCTCGACATAGACGATTTCATGGGTAAATCCTTCACCACCGGCCCGGACGGCAAGCTCTATCAGCTTCCGGACCAGCAGTTCGCCAACCTTTACTGGTTCCGCTACGACTGGTTCAAACGTCCGGATTTTAAAAAGAAATTCAAGGAGATCTACGGCTACGAACTCGGCGTTCCGGTCAATTGGTCGGCCTACGAGGATATTGCCGAGTTCTTCAGCGAGACTATCCAGGAAATCGACGGCAAAGCCATTTACGGTCACGGCGACTACGGCAAGAAGGCCCCGGACCTGGGCTGGCGTTTCACCGATGCCTGGTTGTCCATGGCCGGTGCCGGCGACAAGGGGATTCCCAATGGCAAGCCCGTGGACGAATGGGGCATCCGTGTCGATGAGAACAACCGCCCCGTAGGCGCCACCGTCGCCCGTGGCGGCGCCGCCAACGGCCCGGCAGCCAAGTACTCGCTCCGCAAGTACATGGAATGGCTCCGGAAATACGCTCCTCCGGGTGCGCTGGGGATGGATTTCTACACGTCCCTGCCGGTCCTGGCCAAGGGCAATGTGGCCCAGCAGATCTTCTGGTACACGGCATTCGTCCCGACCATGGTCGAGCCGGGCCCGACGGTCAACGCGGACGGAACCCCGAAATGGCGCATGGCCCCCTCGCCCCATGGCCCCTACTGGGAAGAGGGGATGAAGCTGGGCTATCAGGATTGCGGCTCCTGGACGTTTATGAAGAGCACGCCGCTCAAGAGACGTAAGGCCGCCTGGCTCTTTGCGCAGTTCTGCGTGGCCAAGACCACGTCGCTGAAGAAGACCCACGTGGGCCTGACGCCCATCCGCGACAGCGACATCCGGCACGCGTCCTTCACCGAACGTGCGCCGAAACTCGGCGGCTTGGTGGAGTTTTACCGCAGCCCGGCGCGTGTCGCCTGGACGCCGACCGGGACCAACGTGCCTGATTATCCAAAGCTGGCACAGTTGTGGTGGCAAAATATCGGCGAGGCGGTTTCCGGTGAGGTGACCGTTTCTACGGCAATGAACAATCTCGCCCGCGAGCAGGATAAAGTACTGCAGCGTATAGAGCGCTCAGGTGTACAGGGCGAATTAGGGCCGAAACTGAACCCAAAGAGAGACGAGTCCTACTGGTTGAACAAACCCGGCTCGCCCAAAGCCAAGGTCAATGAAAAGCCGCAAGGTGAGACGCTCGACTACGACGGTCTCCTTCAGGCCTGGCGCGAGGGTCGCGTGAAATAGCCGAAATGCGCTGCGGGCAGAGTGACAATCGATTTTTAACAACGCGCACCCGCCCGGCGCATGGTAACAGGTGTTAAATCTCGAGGGGTTAGAGCCGATGCTTTAGCCCCTCGACTTTTTGAGACAATCGCCATAGCCTTTAAGAAGGCGGAGTATTCAGGTAAATCCCATTCATGCGAAAGGAGACCAAACCATGGCCAGATATGTGGGAGCCCTGGATCAGGGCACGACCAGCAATCGATTCATCATTTTCGATCATGACGGACAAATTGTTGCTGTCGACCAGAAAGAGCATGAGCAGATTTTTCCTAAGCCGGGCTGGGTGGAGCATAACCCCCTTGAAATTTGGCAAAACGCCCAGGATGTTATCGGGGGAGCGCTTGCGAGGGCGAATCTTACCGGCTCGGATCTGGCTGCCATCGGTATCACCAATCAGCGCGAAACCACCGTGATTTGGAACAAAAATACCGGCAAACCCTATATGAACGCCATCGTTTGGCAGTGTACCCGTACAGATGAGATC
>JAIVWA010000628.1:0-2844 GCA_049190255.1 Gammaproteobacteria bacterium
AAACCTGCAAAAACGGCGTCGATCACTGAAGTCAGTGCCAGCGCGGCTGCATCCGCACCGCCCGGCAGACGTTCCAGCATCTCCCATCGCTCGGTGGCTGCCTTCAGACCGCGAACTGCAATCTCAGTGGCGGTGGCCGACGAGAAGTTGTCCAATTCCTGCTGCGCAAAACCAGTGAGGATTGCAGCGATGGCAGCCTCGATGGCCGGCTTGCCGGCCACCTGGAGTTTGGCCATTTTTGAGGGGGTTTTTGCAAACGCTACCCAACATCTACGCCGAAAAATTATTTCCAGTAAATTTCCAAAAATACCTGAACTCAAAAATCGCGACCTGCTCTAAGCTATAGTTTGTCAGTTTTTAAGAGATTCCCACCCGTCTCAAATAATTTTAGAAATAAAGCTGGACACACCTAAGGCTAGCCGTTACTGTTTCGACATGATCGAAAATAATTTAGAGGACCACCGATACTGTGGCCGAATTTTTACTACTGCTGAGATTCAGCAGATCCGTACACTAATTGCTACTGAGCCTAAAAGTCAACGTGCTCAGCTCTCTCGTGATGTGTGCGATATGTTCAACTGGCTACGCCCTGATGGCCGCCGAAAAGATATGTCATGCCGCGTTGCCATGTTGCGAATGGAGCGGGATGGCCTGATTACCTTGCCAAAACCATTGTGTAGAAACGGCAATGGCTGTAAGCGTCCTGCCATCACGTCTGCCTCAGATCCCGGAGGGCCCATTGACCTTCCGGCTGGAAAGTTGGGCGCCCTTACGTTCCAGATAGTCGATCGCCAGAACGGTTCACGATTGTGGAATGAACTCATTGAACGCTATCATTACCTGGGCTATAAACCGCTCCCTGGCGCACAATTGAGGTACTTCGTCTACAGCGGACCACGCCTCCTGGCAGCTATGGGATTTGGTGCTTCGGCGTGGAAAGTCGCTCATAGAGACCGCTTTATCGGCTGGAGTCCACAGCAGCGCGAACAGAATCTGCATCTGGTCGTCAACAATGCTCGCTTCTTGATCCTCCCTTGGATCACGTCACGAAACCTGGCTTCTCGAATTCTTTCTATGGCAGCAAAGCAGTTACCTTTGGACTGGAAACAGCGTTACGGCTATGAGCCTGTTCTGCTGGAAACGTTTGTACTTTCAAACCGCTTCCGGGGAATCTGCTATCAGGCAGCAAACTGGATTCATGTAGGTCAAACGCAGGGACGGGGAAAACTTGACCGTCACCATCTTCATGCTCTGCCGCGAAAAGCCGTCTTTGTTTATCCGCTCTCAAAAAAGTTCCGTAAGACACTCTGTGTGGAGTAACGATGAAACTACTGAAGACTTTCCTTAATATAAGCAATGAACTCACCCCTATGTTTTCTCAGAAGCGTACGGCCCAAAGAGCGACACGGCTCTTGTTGAGCAATCTGCTTTGTATCGGACGACATTGGCTTACGCGTATGTTATGTGCAACAAACCGTGATCAACTGGACTGGAGCGGAGACTATCGACTCTTCTCACGCAGTCCATGGAAAACTCAGGATCTGTTTGAACCGGCTATCCGTCGATCTCTTGATTACCTTAATAAGGATGATTTTATCTGCATCGCTGGTGATGAGACAAAAATCAAACGCGCGGGCAGGAAGGTCAAGCGATCACGCTGGATGCGTGATCCCCTCTCTCCTCCATTTCAGGTCAATTTCATCAAGGGTATTCGCATCATCCAGTTTGCGATGATTCTACCTTTGCATCGGATAGCCGGTGTGACAGCACGCTCTATCCCTGTTCTGTTTGAACCGGTTGAAGCACTGGTTAAGCCCAAAAAGAAGGCCAGCGAGAAAGAAAAGGCGGCGTATAACAAAGCAAAGAAAAAAAACACTATGTGTGATCAATCAGTTACACATATGCTAAGCTTGCGTAAGGCCTTTGATGCTGCGGGCCAGTACGCACGCACCATTCTGTTCACCCTGGACGGTGGATTTTGTAATCGTAAAGTTTTCAAGGCCAAGCTGGAACGATGCTTTGTACTGGCGCGTTGTAGAAAAGATGCCAAGCTATGCTTTGCTGCCAACGATTCTGCTCATCCCAAAAAGAAGTATTCTGACCAAAAATTCACCCCGGAATCCGTTCGCAAGGACGAAACGATTCCTTTTAAGTCGGGAAAGTTCTTTGTCGGCGGAAAATATCGCACAATCCGTTACAAGGAAATTCATCATGTTTTGTGGCAGCGGGGCGCGGGCCTGAAAGAACTCCGCCTTATTGTGCTAGCTCCGATTCCGTATCACCTCTCGCCTAACAGTAAGATCAACTACCGCAACCCCGCCTACTTGCTGACAGATGCCAACGAGTTGAATATTGATAAACTCATTCAGGCCTATGTTGATCGTTGGGAGATTGAAGTTAATCACCGTGACGAGAAGCAACACCTGGGTATCGGCGACCCACAGGTATGGAATGATGCTTCCGTTGATCGTTTGCCCGCATTCATTGTGGCTTCCTATTCCTTCCTGCTTTTAGCTTCGCTTGAAGCGTATGGTGCGAAACGCACAGATGAGTACATTCGCCCACCGAAATGGCAACGGCGAAGAACCCGCCCATCCTGTTTGGACCTGCTCGCACTGCTTAGAAAGGAGGCCATCGAGAATCCCCAACTGCTAAAGTTGGTAGATGTAAGTTTTTGGCCCGAAGAGGCCTGCCTCAAGGCCTCGGCCTGAACCGCAAGAATGGCCAAACTCCAGAGTTCAACTGTATTGAACCGTGCCCACTCTTTCACGAATTGTGCAGGACTATATTCTAGTATATGTTCGTCAATTGATTAGCTGTTCAATACCTATAAACGATTTTTTT
>JAIVWA010000629.1:0-2843 GCA_049190255.1 Gammaproteobacteria bacterium
TGATGTCATCTTTCATTTTGAACACTTCAGGGGCGACATAGACCAGCTCGACATCTTTGTAGTTTTTCATCAGGTAGCTCAGAGAGCGCACGGTGCGGCCGCGTTTTAAATCCCCCACCATGGCGATCTTTTTGCCGTCCAACCCGCCGATGGTTCTGAACTCCCGTTCCAGGGTGTATATATCCAGCAGGGCCTGGGTAGGATGTTGATCGGGACCCGAACCGCCGTTTAATACCGGCACGGGATGGTCGGTTTGATTCAGGACCCAGGCGGTTTTTTCGGCGAATCCTGCTTCCGGGTGCCTTGAAATAATCAGGTCGACGTAGCTGGCGAACGTACGAATCGTATCCTCCGGCGATTCGCCCTTGACTTCGGAACTGGTAGAGGTGCCCCGAATTTCAGAGATGGTAAGCCCTAAAATATGACAGGCATTTTGAAAAGACAGAAAGGTCCGCGTGGAAGGCTGAACAAAATAGAGCATGGCCCGTTTGTGGGGCAGCAGGTGTCTGAGTTTACTCTGTCCCACTTTGGTTTTGGCAAGCAGTCGGATCATATCGGCCAGATTACAAAGGGAGTCCAGAAATCCCCTGTCAAACTGCTGGGCATAAATGACATCAAAGATACGTCCGTTTTGCTTAAACGCTTCCAGTTTTTCATCAACGGGCTTGGTAATAAATTCTTCCCATCCTTCGAATTCCTGCTGGGTCTGTTCGGCGTATTTTTCCATTTTTTTCTCCTTCCAGATAAACTATTCAATGAGGTCTGAACTAATAGAGTCCCGTAACGATTCTAATTTTTTCATCGAGCTTTTTAATAGATTTATTGGGAATGGAACCAATTTTTGACTTACTTAAACGCTTTTTGTCAACACACCTTAGTTGGAAGACCTTGATTTTCGATTCAAATTGTAAGCCTGCTGTTCCTTTGGGGAGCAATATCTCGTGAAAATGGATTTTTCCCCTTACAACTTTGGTAATTGGTGCCACGATTACCAGAGGGCCGCTTTTGTTGGCTGCATCCGGGGAGATGATCACGCCCGGCCGCGTTTTTTGAATCTCGGCACCAACAGTCGGATCCAGATTGATCCAATAGACATCACCCCTGAGCGGAAAACTCATTTCCAGGCCTCCAGTGTAATCGTTTCCCATTCTTCATTAACGGCAGAATCTTCATCAGCCGCTTCAGCACAGGCAGCTGCCAGCTGATCGTTTATAAATTTTCGCCTCAACTCATGTAAATAGGCTTTACAGGCCTGATCTAAAAAATCTTTCCGGGTTGCAAAAGGATTGTATTGGTCTATTTCATCAAGTAAAGCCTTTTCAAACAGGACAGTGGTTTTAATTTTACGGCTATGTGTTTCCATAAAAACACCTCCAATAATATATATGTAATTCCCTATAAATATACCGCTATTTCGCCACCTGTCAAGATAGAACTATTACAAAAAACTTATTGTGTGTCAAGACCGGAATAACCACATTATATTGTGGTTTTTAGGGGTATTTTGGCCTAAAAAAAAAGTTGCTGATAAATCGGCAACTTGTCTCGTGCGGGACCAATTGTGGTGGATCGATTCTACTTGATCGTCCGTCGTTTTTCTGTCATATTTTTAAATTTTGTTGCGCCGTAATTTGTTGCCTATTAACCACTGACAATATAAGGATTTCACTGGATTTTGATTTTATCTTGGTATTGTTCAAAGCCTCTGAATGCATTTTTATAATAGTCAATATTCAATCGTCAATTCCAAAAGGAACCTTTCATGTCTGTTAAAATACTCAAAGAAACACTGTTAGAAAAAATTGGGGCCGCCGCTCAAAAGGCATACAATCAAAAACCGGAGGGGCTTGAAATTGGATTCCCGCCCAATCCGGACCTGGGCCATTTTGGCGTAGCGTGTTTCCCCCTGGCAAAACAATTCCGCAAATCTCCGGCCGAAATCGCTGAAAAATTAGCAGACAACATGGCCCCGGATGATGTTCTGCAAAAAGCAGTTGCGACAGGCCCCTATCTCAATCTGACCGTATCGACGGCAGTGCTTTTTGGCGGCCTTTGTTCGGAAATTATTTCAGAAGATAACAGCTACGGGGAATCCTCCACCGGAAGCGATAAGCGTGTAATGGTCGAATATTTATCGCCCAATACCAACAAGCCGCTGCATCTGGGTCATTTACGCAATGGCGCCCTGGGCATGTCGGTGGCCAGATTGTATGAAGCCACCGGCCATTGGGTTGTCAAAGCCAACTTGATCAATGACCGCGGTGTTCACATTTGTAAAAGTATGCTGGCCTGGCAGCGCTGGGGAGATGGATCAACGCCGGAGTCGGCGGGGAAAAAGGGGGACCACTTTGTGGGAGACTGGTATGTGCGCTTTGCCCGGGAGGCTGACAGGGATGCCGGCCTGGAAAATCAAGTGCAACAGATGCTCCAGCAATGGGAAGCCGGAGATCGTGAAACGGTCGATTTGTGGAAAACCATGAACGCCTGGGTCTATGATGGATTTTCCCGGACCTATGAGAATTTCGGCCTTGAGTTCGATGTGTTTTATTACGAGTCGAACACTTACAAACTCGGCAAAGATGTCATCCGCAAGGGGCTGGAAGCAAAGGTATTTGCAAAAGACGCCCACGGCAACACCGTCTTTCAGTTACCGGCCAAAGAATTCGGCCAGGAAAAAAATGGGGAAGCCAAAAAGGTTACCGTTTTAAGACCCGATGGTACCAGTCTTTACATCACCCAGGATATCGCCACATCGATTCTTAAAATAGAAGAGCACAGCCTGAATTTTTCAATTTACGTGGTGGGCAGTGAACAGGAATACCACTTTAAATGCCTCTTTCAAA
>JAIVWA010000630.1:0-2829 GCA_049190255.1 Gammaproteobacteria bacterium
CTACTGTATTCACTTACTGATTTCTGGTTTTGCATGCTGAAAATACCAGGCGTTTATAATAAAGACGGAGCGAAGCGACACCACCATTTTAGGCATTTTAGGCATTTTAGCGCACTTTAGGCATTTTCCAGTTTACAAATTTAGAGTTGACTTTTTGGGCCGTGTCTAACATATTCAGCCTGTTTTCGCAATCTGTTTCACGCAAAACGAGGGTACGGAATTCTGCCTCTTCAATAGTTGTCATTGCTTTTAGTATTAAGGAGGCAAAAATAAAATAGATAGGATGCCTTAAATCTTCAATTTTCAATTAATTTGCCGAAGGTAAACACATGATACTGATCATCGATTTTGGTTCCCAGTATAATCAGTTAATCGCACGCAGGGTTCGAGAGCATCATGTGTATTGCCAAATTGAACCGCCCGATATTACTGCTGAGGAGATAACGTCCCTGAATCCGGAGGGTATTATCCTGTCCGGCGGTCCGGCGAGCATTTATGAAAAGAACAGCCCCAAAGCCGACCGGGATATTTTTAAACTGGGTATTCCCGTATTGGGCATATGTTACGGTATGCATTCTATGATGGCAGCCCTTGGCGGAACCGTGAAGCGGTCCGGCAAGCGCGAATACGGATTTGCTGAGCTTGAAATAAAGAAACCGGAAGGTTTCTTTGAAGGTGTAAGTAAAAAAAGCACCTGCTGGATGAGTCATGCTGATTCGATTACCAAATTGCCCGCCGGTTTCAAAACAGCTGCCTCCACAGCCAACACTAAATTTGCGGCTGTTGTGAATGTCAAAAAGAATCTTTTTGGCGTCCAGTATCATCCCGAGGTTGTCCACACCCAAATGGGCAAAAAGATGTTGCGCAACTTTTTGCATAACGTGTGTGAGTGCAAACGTTCCTGGACCATGAAGTCTTTTGCCAAACAGGCCATTGAGAACATCCGCGAAAATGTAGGCCCTAAAAAAGTCATCCTGGGTTTAAGCGGCGGTGTGGATTCTTCGGTGGCGGCGGTTCTCATTCATAACAGTATCGGTAAAAAGCTGACCTGTATATTTGTCGACAATGGCCTGCTGAGAAAAAATGAAGCCCAAAAACTCAAGGTGACCCTGAAACGTTACCTGCACATCAATATTCGATTCGTAAATGCCAGGACTCAGTTTCTAAAGGCCCTTGGCAAGGTCACGGACCCGGAAAAAAAGCGCAAAATCATCGGCCGGATTTTCATGAAAGTCTTTGAGGCGGAAGCCCGTAAAATAAAGGGTGCCGACTTTTTAGCCCAGGGAACCCTGTATCCGGATGTGATTGAATCGGTGTCAGCATTTGGGGGTCCAACTTCAGTTATCAAATCCCATCATAACGTTGGCGGGCTGCCCAAAAAAATGAAATTGAAACTCATCGAGCCCTTGAAGTATTTGTTTAAGGATGAAGTTCGCCTGCTGGGTAAAGAGCTGGGATTACCGGAAGATTTAATCTGGCGTCAGCCGTTTCCGGGACCGGGCCTGGCCATCAGAATTATTGGCGAAATTACCCCCCGAAGGCTTACTATATTGCGCAACGTGGATGATCTTTTACTGGAAGAAATCAAAAAAGCCGGTTATTATAAGAAATTGTGGCAATCATTTGCTGTTCTATTGCCGATTAAGAGTGTGGGCGTCATGGGTGATCAACGCACTTATGAAAATATCGTGGCGATTCGTGCGGTAACAAGTAAAGATGCGATGACGGCCGATTGGGCCAAACTGCCTCATAAATTTCTGGGCCAAATTTCAAACCGGATCATCAATGAAGTCAGTGGCGTTAATCGGGTGGTTTATGATATCAGTTCCAAACCGCCCAGTACGATCGAATGGGAATAATCAACCATGGCTGAAGAAAATCCCCCTGAATTTAAATTTAACGCGGACGATCAAGATCCTGAAGCCTTTTATCGCGAGGAAATAAAGGATCTACGGGTTGAAAAATTAAGTCAACGTATTATGCTGTTGTCGATTCTTCTGCCTATTTTGATTGGCGTCGCCATATTTTTCGCTTATCGCGATCTCACCGGCAGAGTAGGCCGCAGTCAGGATACCGGATCTATTGAGGTCCAAAGAATCTCAAGGCAACTTGAGGAAATCTCAAAAAAATTCAATGAAAAATTAATCACTTTTTCGACGACGCTGTCGACCCAGGATAAAAATTTCGATGCCACGATTTCGGGCAAACTGGCAGCTGTTAACAAAAATATTGATGCCTTAAATAAAAATTTAAAATCCCTGAATAAAAATTTAAACCAGACTCGCAGCACGGTTAAAAATCTGGCAGCCTCAAAGGCAGATAAAAAAAGTCAGGATGCCGCTTTCGCCAAAATCAATGCTGCTTTGAAACCCCTTAAAAAAGAGCTGAAATCGTTAACGGGACTTCGACAGGAATTAAAAACAGTGTCCACCGGCATCAAAAGTCTGGAAAGTACATTGAACCAAAAACTTGCCGAAGTTGCTACCGCGGCAGAGCAATCCCAAAAGGACACCGCCCAACTCCAGACATCGATTACCCGCCTGTCAGACGATAAAATCGATAAAGACACATTTGGCCTGGAGGCCTTCAAACTTAAAAAAAATTTCCAGAACCTCCTATCGTATGAGATCACGGCAATTAACCAGAAGCTGGATTCGATTCAGAAGAAAATTGACGACATTCAAAATATGTCCAAATCGCCAAAACGGTCGATGAAATCGTTATCAAAAAAGACATCGTCCACCACTGATAAGGCCACAGCTCCATCAAAATCAGGATCCATCGATGAGCAAGATCTCCCCGAATAGATTTGGGCCCGAGGTTATAGAT
>JAIVWA010000631.1:0-2826 GCA_049190255.1 Gammaproteobacteria bacterium
TTGAACGCACCTCCACCGGCGAGCTGATGTCGCGGGTGACCAATGACCTCAGCGCCCTGGAGCATTTTGTTACCCATGGGTCCGCCTTGACGGCCGTTGATCTGATCCGCCTGATCGGCGGATCGGTTATTCTCTTTGTACTGGATTGGCGCCTGGCCGCCCTGGTGCTTATACCGGTTCCGATTCTGGCCATCGCGCTGCGGCATTACAATACCAAAATCCGTCCCGTCTACCGCAGTGTCCGCGCCCGGCTGGGAGACATCAACGCCAAACTCCAGGATAACCTGTCCGGCATCCGGGTCATTCAGGCCTTCGCCCGGGAAGAGATGGAACACCAGCGCTTTAAAACCGAAAGCGAACGCTATTACCGGGCACGGGTAAAAGGCATTCGCTACTGGTCCGTCTTTTTCCCGGCCATACGATTTCTGGGAGCCATGGGGTCTGTGGTCGTACTGGGCGTCGGTGCCGTAATGGTGGTAAAGGGAGAATTGACGTTGGGAACTCTGGTGGCCTTTCTCTCCTATACCACCTCTTTTTATGAACCCATCAATCGTCTGACCGAAGTAGACAATATTTTCCAGGAGGCAATTGCGGCCGGTGAAAGATTTTTTGAAATTCTGGATGAAACCACCGAGGTCAAAGATGCCCCCGATGCCATTGATCTACCCGCCATTCAGGGCAAGATGGTTTTTGATGAGGTGACCTTTCGATATGGAACCGGTGATAACGTCCTGCACGATATTGCATTTGAGATGGCCCCCGGAGAAATGGTTGCCCTGGTGGGTCCCAGCGGGGCAGGCAAAACCAGTATTGCCAATCTCATCTGCCGCTTTTACGACCCCAACCAGGGAAAAATTATGATCGACGGTCATGATCTGCGCCGGATTAAACTTTCTTCCTTGCGGCAACAGGTGGCTGTAGTGCTGCAGGACTCCTTTCTGTTTAACAGCAGTGTGGTCGAAAATATTCTCTATGGCAAACCGGAGGCCACCCGCGATGAACTTACTCAGGCCGCCAAAGCCGCCAACGCCCACGAATTCATCATGCAGTTGCCGGAAGGGTATGACACCGAGATCGGTGAACGGGGGGTTAAACTCAGCGGCGGTCAGAAACAGCGCCTGGCCCTGGCACGGGCCATCCTGGCCGACCCGCGTATCCTGATATTGGATGAAGCCACCTCTTCGGTGGATGCCGAAACCGAATTTCTGATTCAGCAGGCGTTGGAAAGAGTCCTTGAAGGCCGTACCTCCCTGGTCATCGCCCACCGCCTGAGCACGGTACGCAACGCCGACAAAATCATTGTCCTTGATCAAGGCCGTATCGTAGAAGTCGGCCAACATGATGAGCTATTGCAAGGCGGAGGCCTGTATAGTCAGCTGTATCAACGGCAGGTGGAAATAGCCGTTTAGAAAGGACAGATGACAGATGTCAGAGGACAGAAGACAGAACAGCGATTGGGTCTTTGTTGACAGATGAATCCATATCAGATAATTTAAGCCTAAAGCTTGCGACTTCGACAGTTCGATCTTACTTTTCTTATAGGTTCCACCGCGAAACTCTCTGCACGGTATCTTACATACGATAGAACTCTTCTGATTTTCCCGGCTTGTAAGTGTTGTAATCTTTTACTGCTAACAAAAAAATGCGTGAAAGGAGGGTAATATGGCTGTTAAGGTTTTCATTAAACGGAAATGTCCGAAAGACAAGGAAAGAGAGCTTTCTCGTTTCATCAAGGAGATCAGACGCCGGGTCCCGGAGCAGCCAGGCTATATTTCAGGCGAATACTTAAAATCCATAGACGATACCAATGAAATAGTCGCAATAAGTTCCTGGTACACTTTAGAAAGCTGGCAAGCCTGGTTTGAAAATGAGGAAAGAAAGGAGATTCAGTCCAAAATAGATTCTATTCCGGGTGTCACCACCGAATACTCCATTTACAGGTATATAAAGACCCGCTAATAAGGAGCCGTGAAGATGATCAAGATTCATATAAGAAGAAAAGTACCGGAAAACAAGGCGGATAATTTGAAGTCGTTGATCAATCAATTAAGGGGAATGACCATGGGCGTGCCGGGATATGTCGCCGGTGAAACCTTGAAGCGGCTGGACAAACCCGGAGAAAGCCTGGTGGTCACCAAATGGCAATCAGAATTTTACTGGGAACAGTGGCTTCAGGGCCAAGAGCGCGCTAAGATTCAGGACAAAATTGATCAGTTGCTGGGGGATGAGACTGTATACGAAATCTATGAATATGATTAGCTGAAACAGGTTGCCCGTTAAGCCCGTTGGCCCGTTAGCCGGTAAGTAAGTTAAATCCGATCGCAATCCTTTTCAACGGGCTCAATCCGCCGCAGGCGGAGAAAACCGGCCAACCTGATACTGCGCGGGGCCCTTGAACCTTATCTGAGGTTTTGAAACCACTTCATTCTTATAAAAATTTTTCTGAGAGTCCGAAGAGTACCATCCCGACGATCACGGTTCCGCCCAGAGATTTGGTTAAAATGGCAAACAGAAAAGTTGGGATGGCAACAATAAACTCGGGCCGCCAGAGGTCAACAGACCGGGTGGCACCGTCGGTGACCAGTGCCGGCAGTAATATTGCACTTAGGATGGCCGCCGGAATAAAATCCAGCCACTCAACCAGCCATGAGGGCAGACTTCGTTTGGTCAGATAAACGAGCGGCAGCCAGCGCGGCAAAAAGGTCACAAGCCCCATACCTAAAATGACTGCCAGATATTCTTTTGACACCATCCTAATGCCCCTCCCTCGAGTGTTGTGTCCCGGATGTAATCACCACAACCCAGAAATATAAGTACATTTTTCCC
>JAIVWA010000632.1:0-2822 GCA_049190255.1 Gammaproteobacteria bacterium
TTCCGCCAACAGGGAGCCGAGGTTCGGGTCTTTGAATGAAGACCCGGTAAAAATCTACGAAACTATGGCCAAACAAAGGTAATATTAAGGTTCCCTAAAATTATAGAATGTTTCGGTCCTGGAGTATTGGAGTGATGGAGTTATTCGATTGCGGATTTGGGATTGCAGATTGCGGAATTTTAAATATGATGTTATCCGAATTTTAATTGTTTCAATCCGAAATCCGAAATCTGAAATCCGAAATTACTTAACTCCAGTACTCCAATACCCTAATTAGCGGGAATGGATTCAACATTACATCTCCAATGATATAGCTGGACTAAACATAGCAAAGGAATTGTTTGGCCATGTCACAGAAAACTGTACAATCCGCAGGATCGCTCAGATCACCGGCCTTGTGGCTGTTCATCGCCCTGGTCGTCATCGGAGGGGCCGCCTTTGTTTACGGGTTAATCAGCCAGCATCCGGAAAGAGCCTGGCAGACCTATCTGATTAACTTTCTGTTGTGGTCGGCAATGGCCCAGGGGGCCGTGTTGTTTTCAGCGGTCATGCACATGACCAAGGCCCGCTGGAGCGGACCCTTGTCGGGTCTTTCAGAATCCTTTGCCGCGTTTTTCCCGATATCCTTTCTTTTATTTCTGATTTTGTTCCTGGGGAAAACCCATATCTTCCCCTGGCTGCACCAAGATCTGCACGGCAAGGAAGTCTGGCTCAACATCCCGTTTTTATTCTGGCGGGACTTTTTCGGTTTGTTGATTCTGTATGTCCTCGGCTTCGGGTATCTTTACAACGCGCTGCAGCTTAAATTTGATCCGAATCAACCCAGAAGGGGCGTACGCAAATACATTTACAGCGGATGGATGCAAAACAACCGTAATTTGAATCGCATTAAAAGCAGAATGACCATGTGGGGCGGTTTTTACATTTTGGCATTTGCGCTGGTGTTATCTTTAATCGGATATGATCTGATTATGAGCATGGATCCGCATTGGATCTCAACGCTGTTCGGGGCCTACAATTTCGTCAAAGCGTTTTATGTCGGCCTGGGCGCCCTGATCATCCTGGCCTGTATACTTTATCTGCGACATGGAGAGGCTTCCGGCATCACATCATCCCATCTGCACGATATCGGCAAATTGTTTTTTGCCTTCTGCCTGTTGTGGGCGGACTTCTTCTATGTCCAATTGATCGTCATTTACTACGGAAACATTCCGGAAGAGACATATTATATCATCGCCCGTACGATGCTGGCGCCCTGGAACGGCCTGGCATGGACTGTTTTTATCGTGTGTTTTGTGGGTCCTTTTATTATCCTTTTAAACAAAAAGATTAAAACGAAACCGATTTTCATGATAGTCCTTTGCACCGTGGTTATCATCGGCATCTGGCTCGAACATCTGCTTCTTTTAGGGCCGGCGTTAAGCCACGGGGTGCAATCGATTCCATTAAGCATTTCAGATGGTCTGATCAGCCTGGGCTTTTTAGGGATGATGGCAATTGCGGTTAGATATTTTTTAAATGTTTTCCCGGAATTAACCGTAATTAAAACCTAATCCGGACAAGCCGGAATTGACGATTGAATATTTATGGAAGTCGCTTCGCTCCGTCATTTCAACAAGGAAATAGGACGTTGAAAAAAAATACAGTGCCCATTGTTCTGACGCTTCTGACGCTGATATTCACGGCGGCATTTATTTACCTATTCTATGCCGCCGCGGCAACCGGTATCGGTCCGGAACAACCGATCCCGTTTAGCCACAATGTGCACAACGGCATCAAACAGATACAGTGCCAGTACTGTCATCCCTATGTAGGATATTCCAATCACCCGGGAGTACCGCCGGTGGAAAAATGCCTGCACTGTCACAACTACATCATCGCCAAGCACCCGTGGATTAAAATAGAACACCGTTATTTCAACACCCAGACATCGACACCCTGGGTAAAAGTCAATTACGTAGCCGAGCATGTGCTCTTCAACCATCAGCGCCATATCAACGGCAAGATTGCCTGCCGGGAGTGCCACGGACAGGTAGAAAACTTACACCGCTTACCTGCTAAAACCTGGCGCATGGGGGAATGCGTAAAATGTCATCGGAAAAAGAACGCTAATTTAGACTGCTGGCTGGCCTGCCACAGCTAAAGCGCAATTGGGAGAATCTAAATTGTCGACTCCGGATCAAAAATTAGAACCGAGTTATGCCACGGCCAAGGCATTTACACTGACGTCCGCATTTTGGTTTGCGGTGGCAACCAGCTTGGGTTTGATCGGCGCGGGCTATCTGATTGCACCGGATTTCCTGGCCAACATCGAGTACATCCATTTCGGTCGGGTGCGGCCGATGCATGTCAACTCTGTGCTGTTCGGCTTTGTCACCCCCGGCTTGCTGGCGGCCGCCTTTTATTATTTTCCCAAACTGCTGCGAACCGAACTCTTCAGCGAAAAACTTGGCGTATTGACGGCTATTTTCTGGAATATTACCGTCACCGCCGGAATCATTGGAATAGCCCTTGGACACACCCAGGGGCGGGAGTATGCCGAATTGCCATGGGCGGTGGATATCATGGTGGTGATCAGCTTTGCCCTGGTGGTGTTTAACGTCCTGATGACGATTCGCCGGCGCAAAGAACCGATCTTATTTGTATCCGTCTGGTATACGACGGCTGCTGTAATTTTGACATCCCTGACCTATTGTCTGGGCAACGTTATCTGGAAGCCGGATACCGGCGCTCTGCTGGGTATTCCGGATGCAATCCTTCTGTGGTTCTATGGTCACAACATCTTTGGACTGCTGCTAACCCCCATGGCCCTTGGAATTGCC
>JAIVWA010000633.1:0-2821 GCA_049190255.1 Gammaproteobacteria bacterium
ATAAACGATCAGAACTTTGGCCATTTTTCTCTCCCCTGCGATACCCTAATTGAGCGAGAAAAGCTCAATTAGGCGTTAATTGTTATAACGAATAACAGATAACCCCCTTTTGGGATAATATTTTCAACGCATGTTTGGTATAGCCCGCAACGAGTATATGGTTAAAAAATCAGCTCTTCGGTTTTCCGATTCTGCCATCCGTTCCTTCGTAGGCACAATCCGGGGTATAGCAAGTATTATCCAGAAATTCACATTTCTCCTTGCATGATGGGCACTCATTCGGGTGCGCATCCGCTTCAAGGGTGTATCCGCAATTTGAGCATTTCCAGCTGGGCATAAAATCACCTCCTTAAAAATTGTCAGTTTATTCTGCTTCCGCAGATTCTCCACCCGGACTGCGCTTGGCCAGTTCGCGGTCGATCATAAAAAGACCGCCCTTGGCCTCGCCCATCAGTTTTAACTGTTCCAGTACACCGCCGACACTTTCTTCTTCCTCAACCTGCTCCGAAACGAACCACTGAAGAAAAATGTTGGTGGCATGGTCATGTTCTGCCAGCGCCAGTTCCACCAGTTCATTTATCAGGCCGGTAACCTTCTGCTCGTGTTCCAGAGTCGCTGCAAAGACCACCAGGGGCGAACCCCATTCATTGGGAGGGGCTTCAACCGGCAGTAGTTTTACCTTTCCGCCCCGCTGGTTGATGAAATCATAAAACTTCATCGTATGGGTTAACTCTTCCTGAGCCTGATAATACATCCAGTTGGCAAACCCATCAAGGTTGACAGATTTAAAATAGGCGTGCATGGAAAGATAAAGGTATGAAGAGTAAAGCTCCGCATTAAGCTGACCGTTGAGGGCATCCTGTATTTTTTCCGATAACATAGCGACTATCCTTTCCAGAGACCATGCAGATTACAATATTCACGGGCGGTGACATTCTGCGCGTCCGTTTTGAAAACCGCTTCGGGTGTTTCGCCGGGGTTTAAAAACTGGCGATCTGCCTTGTCGTCGGCGATGATTTCAATCCATTCGATGTAGTGTTTTTCTTCCATGGGGTGGGGGACATCTCCGACCTTGACCTTTACTCCCCCCTCGACTTTCTCTATCACAGGAATATGCTTTTCTTTGGCTGCATCCACCGTATTTTCAACCAATAGCTTCATAGGATCCCCGCAGCAGACCAGTTCGCCACCCCCGCCATGGATAACTTCGACGATGTTGCCACATGCCTCACATTTGTATACTTCCAATCTTTCTGCCATTTTTTTCTCCTTTCATTTTTATTGTTGGAGTGTTGGAGTACTGGAGTAATGGGTAAAAGGAGGATATCTTTTTACAACACTCCATCACTCCAGTACTCCACGTTCGCAATACGCTATGAATTTAGACAAACTTAGGGCTTCCTTTTACAGGGTATAGCCCCCAAACGTAATTTCCTACCAGTTTTCCCCCAGAAGCTCAAAATGCGCCTGGGGATGGTCACATGCAAGGCAGGTCTCGGGCGCTTCGTTGCCCTCATGCAGGTAGCCGCAGTTGCGGCATCGCCAGACGACCGGTGTTTCCCTTTTAAAAACCCGGCCGGCATCGATATTGGCCGCAAGGTCCAGGTATCTTTTTTCATGCTGTTTCTCAGCGACGGCAATGGCCAGGAATACAGCCGCAATATCACTGAAGCCTTCCTCCTCAGCAACCTTGGCAAAACCGGGATACATCTCCGTGTGCTCGTAGTTTTCTCCGGCGGCGGCGGCTTTCAGATTTTCCACTGTGGGATCGATGGTGCCGGCCGGGAAAGCGCCGGAAATTTCGACCTCTCCACCCTCAAGGAGCTTGAACAGTCTTTTGGCGTGCTCTTTTTCCTGATCTGCGGTTTCGGCAAATATGTCAGAGATCTGTACGTAGCCTTCCTTCTTGGCTTTACTGGCATAATAGGTATAACGGTTGCGTGCTTGAGATTCACCCGCAAAGGCGGTCAAAAGATTCTTCTCGGTTTGTGTCCCCTTTAGAGCTGCCATCTGCTTATTCCTCCAATTTTTTAGGTTTGATTAGTTGCTAAATGGTAATAATTTTTAGTTTAATCGTTATCCGAGAATGAATAAGGTTTGTAAGATGCTAAATACTCACCTACCATTGTTCGGGTCACTTTTTTTTATTAATAAAGATAAAGCGAAGCGATTCCATAATTATTCATTATTCATTCGTCATTCGTCATTCCAACGGGCCACCAGCCTTTCCTGATATGATTGACCCTTTCTTCTTCAGCCAGCTTTTTTAGCTTGTAAGCAGAGTCACGTAAAACCCCGTAAAGAATGCCGCATCCGTTATCTTCCCGATCGGTGTCACCCTGATCCGCCAGCCAGATCATTTCTTCAACGAGTTTTAAGGTTTTCGATATGTGCAGGTTGCATGGTTTCACGCTTTTTCACTCTCCGGTTGCGGGGCATTTGGGAATCCCATTATTGCCGCGTTTGAGTTGGTTTGTGTGTCCTAAATTCAAGTTTTGTGCCAGGAGTGAAGGCGTGAGCGATTATTCTAATCTTTAGCTTATTATCAGACGGTTACAAGACCGTAGCCATGTTTGAAACACGGGGCCAAGTGTCATCATGTGGTCCATATGCGATACATGAAAATGTAATGATTTAAACCCATTTTCAACACATTGAGAGATAATCGCTGAATATCACAGTAAAAAAAGTTTTGCAATACAGTCTCAGATTAATTTTTGGCACAAAAGTGTATCATAGGACAGAAGACAGAGGTCAGAAGACAGAGGTCAGATGACAGAGGTCAGATGACAGAAGGCAGATGACAGAGATCAGAAGACAG
>JAIVWA010000634.1:0-2810 GCA_049190255.1 Gammaproteobacteria bacterium
TAACACCACCCAAGCATCCCCATATTCTCACCTTTTCAATTACTACAATGTAGTGCTTTTTAGTAAATTCTTGACAATGATAACAACTTCAAGTAAATACATAGAAAAATTCTTGACCAAACGTCTCGTGTTGCCTGGAAGCGGAACGTTGAACCTCATCTCTTTCTAACTGCTGGCCTCATTCAGAACTCATTCTGAGCTGAGTCTCATCCTGATCCGAAATTCATATAGCTGGTAGCTCTTCAATTTTTAATTTTCTTATTGTTCTGAAATAGAACTGGTTTTTCTTAAAACTTAACCTGAAAATAAGGTAAAGATTCAATGGAGAAGCCCCTCAAATTTTGCCCTGCTCGCTCTTGACAGTTCCGTCATGTCAAGAGCCATCTATGGTACCATGAAATATGCTCTTCCTTGTGCCAATCGAAATTAGGCAACTATTCAAACACTAACTCAACTTATCGAAGGGAGGTTACTATGTCTTGGTCCAGAATAATTGCAGTGACAACTATGATTCTTTTTGTTTTCGGATTTGTCATGATTGATTCTGCTGTGGCAGGAGAAATATCTAAGTGGCACGGAGTCGGCTTTAATACTGAAACGAAACAGTTAGAGGTTGGAGATGAAGAAGGTCATGTGTTACTACTCACTAAGTCAAAACATCTCTATATTAATGACAATACGAGTTATAATTAAAAGTTGTGTTTAGAGGAAAAGGCGGTGTATCCACCGGTAGATTGTTACCAGCAGTCAACCGGCCACTTTTAAATGGAAAGGATACACCACCCATGAGCAAAGATAATGTAATTGATCTAAAAAAGCCAGAGCCATTTATCGATGATCCGATCACAACCATCATCCGTCAAGGAGCCCGCAAATTGTTAGCCCAGGCATTGGAGACCGAGATCGAGCTTTTTACCAACCAATATGCCGATTTAAAGGACGAGATCGGCAGACAACGCATCGTGCGTAACGGTTATCGGCCGCAGCGCGAGATCCAGTCCGGAATCGGTCCTGTCCCGGTCAAAACACCTCGTGTTCGGGACCGTCACAGCGACTCATCGGAAAGGATTCATTTCAGTTCCTCTATTTTGCCACCGTATCTTCGCAAAACCAAAAGTATGGAAGCCCTGATTCCCTGGCTTTATTTGAAAGGCGTGTCAACCGGCGATTTTTGCGATGCTCTGGCAGCGCTGGTTGGCCGGGATGCCCCGGGACTGTCAGCGGCCACGATCAGCCGCTTAAAGACCATCTGGCAGCAGGATCTGGAACAGTGGCAAAAGCGCGACATATCGGCAAAGCGTTATGTATATTTTTGGGCCGATGGCATCTACTGCAACGTGCGCATGGACGATAAGCAGTGTCTGTTGGTGATCATCGGTGCCACCGAAGACGGTACCAAGGAGTTGGTTGCCATCGAGGGTGGATTCCGCGAAAGCGAATTGTCCTGGTCCCAATTGCTGCTGAATCTCAAAGGCCGCGGCCTTAAGATTGGGCCGCAGCTGGCCGTGGGAGACGGTGCCCTGGGATTCTGGAAGGCACTGAGCAAGGTATACGGCAACACCCGACGGCAACGCTGCTGGGTTCACAAGACCGCCAACGTGCTCAATAAGTTGCCAAAGAGCCTGCAGGCAACGGCCAAAGCCAAACTGCATCAGATCTGGCAGGCCCCTGAAAAAAACGAAGCCCAGCGCCACTTTGATGATTTTATCAGCGCCTACGGCGCCAAATATCCCAAGGCCGCACAGTGTCTCCAAAAGGACCATAAAGTGCTGCTGACCTTTTACGATTTTCCGGCTGAGCACTGGAGACACATCCGAACGACCAATCCGATTGAATCCACTTTTGCAACCGTAAGGTTGCGGACTAACAAGGTGCGCGGTTGTTTTTCTGCGCAGAGCATTATCACAATGGCTTTTAAACTCTGTCTGTGTGCGCAGAAACGATGGATTCGACTTCACCATCCGCAACGCCTGGCAGAAGTCATTAGAGGAGTAAAATTTGTCAATGGTGTCGAAGAAAACCGGATTGCCGCCTGATTCTTCATACACAACTATTGACTATATCTCGTAACGAAACTCAGATTAGCTCTATTAGAAGGTTGTTGCAGGATTTTCTTATCGAGAACAAGCGGTTTGAATAATTTGATCCAGTACAAAGCGACCAATCCAAAAGGTAACACAACATGGTCATCAGTACGATCAATCACCGCTCCCTGTGAACCATCGGCAATACGAATAAGTACCCTGAGAAGTGCAAGTTTATATGTGGAAGATTTTGCATCATTGATAATGACATGGCGTAAAAGAGGAAGTGCTCCGGTACCATCGTCAGGCAGCCACAGGACCATCGTAGTCCATGACACTTCAGGTCGTCCAAGCTGATCTTCGCTCTTGGTATTTAGGACCACATCTAAGGCATAACGATTGGCAAATTTGAAAATTTCTTCACTGTCTGCCGTGTACATTTTCCGTTCATCCGGTGAAGGCCCATGGCGAAGTGTAAGAATTAATGTGCCCCCGGGTTTAAGCAGATTAACCAGCTTTCTGAAAGACCGTTCACGAATACCCGGAGCAATATGCATCCAGACGGCATTGACAAGAATCAGTTCAAATCTCAGATTTAATTTATAAACCTCTCTTAATGACGGTAGCGAATCATTTATCCACTGGATAGAAGGGTGTGGATGCAATTCTCCAGATTTTTTTCGAAGTTTATCAGTAGGTTCAACCGCTACAATTTCATGACCCTTGTCAGCAAGCCAGGCAGCATCTCTGCCGGATCCGGATCCGACATCAAGAACTAAGGATTTG
>JAIVWA010000635.1:0-2810 GCA_049190255.1 Gammaproteobacteria bacterium
ACTATCTATCTAAGGAACAAATTGGGTTGATGACTAATAGAATCTTAACCTATCTTAAAAAGTTTTTCGAGCAACTGCGACTTCATCACATCGCCTCCGATTTGCAGTTTGCCGGAGGTGAAGGCCTGCATGGGAGGCAGCTTGCCGCCCATCATGGCCAGAAAGTCTCCGGCCGCCATTTTAATGGTACAGGCAGGCTTCTCATGGGTTCCCTTATCAACTGTGCAGGTCGCATCTTTAATCACACAATACCATTGGCCGCCCCCCTGACCGGAAATATCAAACTGAAAAATGACGTCAACGCCGGCGGCCGCATCTGCTTTGAAACCGCCCACCATTTTGTCAAAAACTGCCTGGACATCACCGTCTCCCTGTCCAGCTGATTCTTCTGTTTCTTGCTCCCCGGCCGGTGGCGTAATAAGGGCAAAAATGGCGGTATTGGCATCTTCCATTTCCTTGGCACCATCCATGGAATTTATTTTATTCCAGTTTTCGTGAATCTGTTCCGGGGTGGGCGGGTTTTCCGGATCTCCCAGTTGAACAGTGGGACCGGTAAATACGGCCGCCCGGTTAAAATACCCCATACCGCTGTTAAAGATGGCCCCGGTTTCCCGGCAATGCTCACCGCAAAGATACATCACCATGGGAGCGACAAACTCCGGCTTGGATTTTTCAAACAGCTCCGGTGGCATAACGTCTTCGGTTAACCTCGAGGCCGCAATGGGGGCAATGGTGTTTACCTTGATGTTGTATTTTTTTCCTTCCAGTTTGAGGGTGTTCATCAAACCCACCAGCGCCATTTTGGCCGCCGAATAGTTGGTCTGGCCGAAATTACCATACAGCCCGGCGGCTGAAGTCGTCATAACGATCCGGCCGTAACCGTTTTCTTTCATCGCAACCATGGCCGGGCGAGTAACATGGTAGGCTCCGTTGAGGTGCACGTCCATCACTGCTTTCCAGTTCTCGGGCTCCATCTTTAAAAAGCTCTTGTCCCTGAGGATACCGGCGTTGTTGATCAGTATGTCAAGCCGACCGAAGGCATCCAATGCTGTCTTGACGATATTTTCGCCGCCTTGGGGTGTGGCCACATTATCGTAATTGGCCACGGCTTCACCGCCAAGGTCCTTGATTTCCCCGACGACCTCCTCGGCCGGTGAGGCCGACCCTTGGCCGGATCCGTCCCTGGCACCACCCAAATCGTTGACCACAACTTTGGCACCCCGTCTGGCCAATTCAAGCGCATAAGCCTTTCCAAGACCCGCCCCGGCTCCGGTGACAACCGCCACGCGATCATCAAAGCGAATCTTATCTTTGTCAGCGGCAGCTCCCGGTATCGGTACGGCTTTCCAAAAATAGTTAACGAATCCGCGTTCCTTGTCGGCACCTTTACGCTTGAACGCCAATTTCACCGGGAGCCCGACACGGATGTCATCGAGTTCGCAGTCGGTAAAATCTGCCACCATCCGTCCCCCGCCTTCAAATTGGACCATACCGTAAATGGCAGGGGGATCAACGGATACCGACAGCAAATCGCCGGTATATGTCTTCACTTTGGCCGGCACATCGGCAAACTCATAATCCTCCTGGCTGTGAAAGGCCCCACATTCCGGGTTGACACATATGTCGGCTTTCGGAAACTGGGGGGTATCGCATTCCCGGCATTTACCGCCCACCAGGCCCAGGATCATTTTGTTTTTACGCCATAAAACAGACGTCGCAGTCTGGGTGGGGGCCTCGGCCCGGATCCCCATTTCAGTTTGGATCAAATCCCTGAATTTCAGCCACTTAAGGTAGTTATCCGTAGATTTTTTATTGGCCAGCGATCCGGCAACACCGTTTCTATCGGCCAGTTTGGTAATGTTGTCCGTCACCTCGAAATAAAGGGCATTGGCGCCCTGGCCGAAACCGCACATGAGGATACGATCGCCGGGCTTGGCCTCTTCAAGGGCCGAAATGAACATCATGAATGAATGGGCAGCGCCTGTTTCGCCACAGACCTCATGCATATTGTCCACCAGTTTATCCGGTGAGGCACCGAGTCCGGCCGCAATGTTGCGGTGGTCGCGTTTAAAAAAACAGGGATACGCCAGCTTGTCGACATCATCCATGCTGATTCCCAGTTTATCAAAAAGCCCATTGACGACCTTAGGGATAATGTCGCCGTAGCCGGCATCTCTGGTCCAGCGTTCTTCCCAGACATAATCGTATTTTTTATCAGCACCGCGGTAATGATCGACAAAATCCATGGAAAGGGAATAAGAACCCTTATATTCGGCAATCACATCGGTGTCCCCCACGGTTAAAGCCGCAGCACCATCGCCAAACCACATTTCATAAAAATAGGCGGTCTTGGTTTCCCGTCTGTCGCTGGCTGTCACCATGATGTTATGCCGCTCTTCACTTTTTACGGATTCAAGGGCTGTGATCAAGGCGGTCGTAGCAGCTTTCTGGGAAGAGGTATGGTCGGCTGTGATCATGTCATCTCGGAGGTTAAGCGCGCCCGATACGATACCGGCATTTTGACGGTCTGCAAACGGCAAGGTTGTAGAAGCCAGGTAAAGTGCATCCAGCTTGTGTTTATCCCGGCCGCGCAGACAGTCACGGGAAGCCTCCACCGCCATGGTGATGGGGTCTTCATCCCAGTTGCACATGGACCGTTCGCCCTGGGCCACCATCATGATGGCGGGAGCAAACCAGCCCATCCCCTGAAAAATGGCCATGCGGTCCAGCCTCAACCGTGGAATATAGGCACCGTAAGAAGTAATTCCGATCATCTTTATCTTCTCCTCTGTTAATGAGTGTTTAAATCA
>JAIVWA010000636.1:0-2809 GCA_049190255.1 Gammaproteobacteria bacterium
AAAGAAAAATTACAAAGAAGGAGGGATACGATGCCACGTCGAGCTCGGTTGGATGCCCCTGGAACCTTGCATCATGTAATGGTGCGAGGAATTGAAAAGCGTAAGATCGTCAACGATGTTGCCGACCGTAAAAACTTTGTTAAGCGTTTGGGTGAGCTTGCGGCTAGTACCAAAACCGCCATCTATGCCTGGGCGCTGATGACCAACCATGCCCATATTCTTTTGCGCAGCGCTGAAATTGGCCTTTCCGGTTTTATGCGCCGGTTGCTGACCGGTTATGCAATTTCGTACAATCGTCGTCATCGACGCTGGGGGTATTTATTTCAAAATCGCTATAAGTCGATTGTCTGCGATGAAGATGCCTATTTTACAGAACTTGTGCGTTACATTCATTTAAATCCGTTGCGGGCCAAACTGGTTAAAAGTTTAGACCAACTAGATCGCTACCGCTGGAGTGGTCATGGCGTATTAATGGGAAAAGTTAAAAATGACTGGCAGGATCGCGACTACGTATTGAAATGGTTTGGCAAAAACGAAGGCGCGGCCAAGAGAGCTTATTGCAACTATGTCAAAAAGGGAATAGATCAAGGCCGTCGCCCAGAGCTTGTAGGGGGAGGGTTAATCCGTTCTTTAGGTGGTTGGTCGGCTGTGAAGGCTATGCGTCGCTCCGGGGATCGGGAGTTGAGTGATGATCGAATATTAGGCAGTGGTGAATTTGTAGAGCAGATGATAAAGGAAGCTGAAGCCCGGATAAAATATCAGCTGCCGGTGAAGGAGCATCATCAAAAAATTGAGGAATTCATAACCAAATTGTGTAAGAATGAAAAAGTATCAATTGAAGAGCTGAGATCCGGCAGCCGGCGCAAGGAGGTGTCTGGGATTCGAGCTCAGATTGCCATTGGGTTGGTAAAAAAACATGGGGTTGCTTTAGCCGAGGTTGCCAGGCGAGTGGGGGTATCGACCTCGGCCGTATCTAAGATAATCAAACGAGCGAGTCAATAGATCCTCTCAGTCAACAACGTTATATATAAAAGAAGAAGAAGTAAATACCGCCACGCGTAACATAGAAAAAAATTATTATCGCGTAGATAAAAAAACAACCTCCTGATAGCAAAGAGTCAGACAAATTCAAACTCTAAACTGCTAAAAGGAGGTTGCAATGAACATTGAAGGAATTATCAGGCGGGAACAATTCTGTCAAATTAAAAGCGAGATCCGTGGATCCGATGATTACCTGGTTGTCGGCATCGATGTGGCCAAAGATAAACATCATGCGTTTATGGGCAGCGCCACGGGTAAATCGCTTCTGAGGAAACTGGTCTTTGAAAACAATCTCGATGGCTTTCGCAAACTATTGGAACGTAGCCAGGCGATTAGAATTCAAAACGCTCTGAGCAAGGTTGTCTTTGGTATGGAGCCTACGGCCAATTATCACAAGCCGTTGGGTGCGCATCTAATCGGTTGCGGATGTCATGTGGTGCTGGTGACCGGCAAAGCCGTTAAATACAACCGCGAGCTTCTCGATGGCCGCTGGGACAAAAACGACGATAAGGATGCAGCCAATGTCGCGGATTTGGTCTCGCGGGGCAAATGTCTTTATTATGACTATCCGTCCAGTAGCATCAACGAGCTGCGACAGTCATTGTCGCTTCGAAGGCGTTTGAAGAAAGAAGAGCACAGCCTTCGGATGCGCATTCGCAATAATCTTTTGGCCCAGTACTTTCCGGAACTGGACCGCTTTTACAGCGCCTGTGAGAGTGAGAGCCTGGCCATCGTGCGCTGGTGCCTGGATCCGGGTCGGATTGCCGGCATGGACTTTGATGAGTTTTTTTCGATGGTCACCCGCAGCCGACGCGGGATTGCTCAAAAACGGCGCTTGCAAAAGATCCATCAGCTGGCAGTTGAATCGGTGGGATGCGTGATGGGGCCGGCGGCCGAGTTCGAAGCCGCCCTATTGGTGGATAAGCTCAAAGAGGTCCGCGGGCAGTTGAAGCAAATAGCTGATCTAATGCAGGATGTTTGTCTGCAGTTTGCCGATTACAGCTATTTGCTGACCATCCCCGGCTTTGGGCCGTATGTCTCTGCCAGGGTATTGGCTTCGATTGCCAACCCCTGGCGCTTTGACAGCAGCAATCAAGTTATAAAGATGGCCGGCTATGATCTTGGAGCGAATCGCAGCGGCAAAAGAAGCGAAGATGCGGTTCCGGTCATATCCAAAAGAGGCAACGGCGAACTGCGCTATGCGCTTTATCAAGCCGCTCATGTAGCATCAACTCGTAACCGGGATTTCATCCGCTACTTTACCCGGATGCTGCGCGGTCGCGAACGTGAGCGTGGCATCAAAACTAAGATGAAAGTAAAGCTGGCTGCGAAGATGTTGAAAATAGCCTGGACCTTAATGAAAAAACAAGAGGTATTTGATCCTGATCACCTGATTATAGAGTAAACAGTTTCTGATCTTCGGCGAGAGAGCTCGATCAACAACGTAGGGGCTTAAGACCTCTGGAGGGACAATACTGGGCCTCTCACTGAACTGAAAAATCTGGATTAGGGATGATTGCAGGCCTCAACCGTAGGCATTGCGGATAAACGTAACGATCAGATGCAAGGTTCTTAAACCCTAAGCTTGTCGAAGGGGTTGAGTGAGGGATTCGCCGAAATTTTAATAAAAAATATATAAGGACAACTGCGTCCTGAAAATGGCCAATGCTTTATCCTATTGAAATCAAACAATAAAAAATATTTGTGATTTTCTCTTGACAGGGGGATTATAGGATGTCCCTAAGAACTGCACATAACGTGATATACG
>JAIVWA010000637.1:0-2807 GCA_049190255.1 Gammaproteobacteria bacterium
ATTGCTTCCTTTCAGGCGTGCGGCGATCCTCGTAGCCATATTCGCAATATTGGGTGGCTTGCTGCAAGGGCACCATGTCATGGATACCATCGGGAAAGGGATCGTCAAGGATGAGCTCAACATTTTAGCCGTTTTTGTGGCCTTGATCTGTTCCGGTATTTTTGTGACCCTGGCCACTTTTTTTAGAACTCCAACCTCTACTTCCCAGGCGATCGTAGGCGGTGTTATGGGTATCGGCCTGGCGCTTGATGCCAACATCGATTATGCAAAATTAATACGCATCGCCGAAAGCTGGGTGATATGTCCTATTCTGGTAATGGTGCTTGCTTTCGTCCTTTATCATTTGCTTACCCGGCTGTTGCATAGAATCGTAAGCAGAAATATTTTAGTTCAGAATGCCATAGGTTGGCTGGCTATTTTATCGGGTTGTTACGTGGCCTATTCCATGGGGGCCAACAATGCCGGCAATGCAGTGGGCCCGATTGCCAATTTGGGTATTATTCACCCCACAGTGCTCCTTGCCATCGGTGGGGTTGCGATTGCAGTAGGGGCAATTACCTACGGTAAAAGGGTGGCCGACACCGTCGGCAAAGGAATAACGCCCCTCGATATCCCGGGCGCGTTTGTCGCTCAAATCGCCTCTGCTTTCGGGATGCACCTTTTCTCTATATTCGGCATACCGGTATCTACTTCTTCCGCCATAGTCGGTGCGGTGGTTGGTGTCGGACTTGTCAAAGGTGCAAGATCAATCAGTCAAAAAACGATTTGGACCATTTTAATCGGATGGGTTTTGACGCCCTCTCTTGCGGCGCTTTCGGCATATACCATTTACAATCTACTTAACCTGGTTTTTTAAAGAACATGCTGGATTTTTTAAAATTGTGTTGTTAAGATTGCAAACCTTGCTGCGATCCATGTTATATGTTGCAGCCTGTTTTTATGGGAAATTTTTTGAGTCACAGATAGCGACTGATATTAAAAATCAAAAGGAGCAAATACATGATTTTTAAAAAGGAAAAAGAAGTCATCGGGATGATCATAAAATACCTTGACGTGGCGGAAGAGTGTCTTTTAACCGCCGAAAATGCAATTCAGTCTTATATCAACGACAACATCCAAGATGCGAAAGTATTGGCCCGTAAAACGAGGGAGCTTGAATCGGAAGCCGATTTGATCCGTTATGGAATTCGGGATAAATTATATTCGGGTGCTTACTTACCGCTGTTGCGGGAGGATATCTATAAATTGGTCGAAAGCATTGACAAGGTGGCCAATGCCGGTGAAGCCTGTTGCGATTTTTTTCTAAATCAGCGCCCTGTTATCCCGGGTGATTTAAAACCGCCCTTTTGGGAAGCCACCAAAAAATCCCTGGACACTTCTATTCCGCTTAAAGAAGCGGTCCTGTGTTTTTTAAAAGGAGAATGTCCGATCGAGGTTGCCCGCCAGCATGCCAAAGAAGTCGGCCTGCATGAGTCCGAAGTTGATAAGCTGGAATGGGACCTAACCAAAGCCATCTTTATATCCGATCAAGACTACAGCCACAAACTCCACCTGAAGCATTGCCTGGATGTGATTGTAGAAGTTTCTGACCGGGCTGAAGATGCCGCAGATCACCTGGCTTTAACGATACTCAAATCGTCGTTTTAAGATACTAAAATACATCTTTTTCCCCAAACGCTTTGATTTGTTCTTCCTCGTATCCCAACTCCCGGAGTATGGCAGTGGTGCTTTCACCAAATTCGACCGGCGGCGTGCGGACCGACCCCGGGGTTGCGCTCAATTTGACCGGCACGCCAAGGGTTTTCGAAGTGTTTCCATCATTGCCTTTAATTTTGACCACCATCCCGCGTTGCTGAAAAAGGGGGTCTTCCAGCACTTCGGATAGCGATTGGATGCGTCCCCAGCAAATATCATGATCGGCCAGAATGGCATCCCATTGGTCCAGGGTCTTTTGTTTAAAAGTTTGGCGCATGAAGGTTAGAATTTCTTCGCGGTGTTGGTCATCATACTGCAATTCAGCGTATTCAGGCACTTCGAGGATATCGCAAAGCTGCTTCCAGAAGCGGTTTTCGACCGCACCGATGGAGAGGTATTGCCCGTCGGCCGTTTCATAGGTGTTGTAGCAGGCATAGCGATGGGAAAGAAGCCCATCGGCCCGCCGGGGTTCCTGCCCGGTTAGCTGACGGAAAAACATGGCGGCGGGAAGAAACCCCACCATGCCGTCGGTCATTGAGATATCGATATATTGGCCCTGGCCGGTTTTTTCCCGTGCGAAAAGGGCCAGCAGAATTCCAATGGCGGCATTCATGCCGCCGCCGGCAATGTCGGCGATTTGAACCCCTGGTATGGCAGGGGGGTGATCCTTTTCGCCGATGAGATCGAGAACGCCGGCATAGCTGAGGTAATTGGCATCGTGTCCGACACGGTCGCGAAACGGGCCGTTTTGACCGTATCCGGTAATCGAGCAGTAGATAATCTTCGGGTTGACCTTGCAGACAGACTCATAACCAACCCCGAGCTTGTCGACAACACCCGGCCGAAAACCTTCCAGGACGACATCGGCCATCTGAATCAGACGGAAAAAGATTTCCCGGCCCTGGTCGGTTTTCAGATTCAGCGACATGTGCTCTTTGTTGCGGTTGATGATATTAAAAAAGAGCCCGTCGGCTAGAAAACGTTTGCTTTCGACGGCGATGACCCGGGCGCCGTGATCTGCCAGAATCATCGAGCAGTAGGGGCCGGGTAAGAGGCGGGAGAGGTCGATAACGGTGATTCCATCTAAGGCGCCAGGTTTTTGCATAACATAG
>JAIVWA010000638.1:0-2805 GCA_049190255.1 Gammaproteobacteria bacterium
GTTTGGCCACGGAGAAAGACTTTTGAAAAGAAAACCCAACTGGCTTCTTCGCGGTTTGGTGGGCGTTTCTCTTGGCATTCATCTGGTTATTTTCATGCACGTTACCGGAATTTACACGTCAAATGCGCTCAGTTACATCGAGCTGACAATGCAAAATATATCCAAACCCACTGCACGGGCTATTCCCAGACCCCGTTACAGGCCCAAGCCGCATAAGCCGCGGGATGTAAAGAGACTGAAGGTGTTCCAGTGTCGAATGCCTCGCTTTAAACCTATAAAGATGGAGCCTGCTGAAAAAAACCTTCCGGACAGCCTTATGGAGAGCATCACCATACCGGATACTGCCAGTCTTCAAATCGCTGACTGGAGCCCAGGTGCGCTGGTGGCCTCCGGCGATTACATGACGGCCCAGAGCTATCTGGAGATGGTGAGGCTCAAAATAGAAAGACACAAGAAATATCCGGACATCGCCAGAGTTAAAAACATAGAAGGTAGTGTCGTCGTTCGATTTGTAATCACCCCTGATGGAGGTATCCGGGAGGTAGAGGTCGCAAAACGTTCAAGAAACAGGGCCCTCGATCTGGCGGCTCTAAGAGCAGTGCAGGATGCTGCCCCCTTGCCAAAACCGCCCAGGCGTCTTTTTAAGGGAGCGATTCCTCTGGAGCTTACGATTGTCTTTGAGTTGACATGAAGCATGTCAGCTTCGTTTTTACGTTGACAGATGCGTTGTGATCATGTAAAAAATAATGTCTAAATTCACCCCGTAGTTGCATAAAAAAGTAAGAAAAAGAGAAGTAAAAAGCTTGCGGAGACCTATGAAATAAGGGTATAAATAGATTGTCTAGTAAACAATCACCCTAATCCAGGAGGCCACCGCAAGTGAAATCCAGTAAAGCACAAATTACGGCAAAATTCCATAAAATTCCAATGATTCGTTTCGAAGACCAACAGTTAACATCCTTTTCAGGCCTGCTTATTTTTCAGCTGCTTTTCAAGCGGCTCAACCTGAAAAAGCGGCTGAAGAAATGCTTTGCACATTTGAAGACTTCGCCTATCTTCGGCCGTCATCTGATTGTGATGCTGATCATTATACACCTACTTATCGGGTTTCGCCGGTTGCGGGAGGTCGATTACTATCGTGATGATCCCATCGTTCTGCGCTTAATGGGTTTGCGCAAGCTTCCCGATGTTTCAACCATTTCCAGAGCGCTCTCCCAGATGGAAACAGATGGAGTAGAAAATGTGCGTCAACTGTCTCGTGCAATGGTCATTGAAGGGCTTCAACGCGAGAGCCTACCCCGTCTGACGCTGGATTTTGATGGCTCGGTGCAATCTACCAAAGGGCACGCAGAAGGCACCGCCGTAGGTTTCAATAAGGCCAAGAAAGGCGCCCGGAGTTACTACCCTCTTTTTTGTACGGTGGCCCAAACCGGACAATTTTTCGATGTTCACCATCGCCCTGGTAATGTTCATGATTCCAATGGTGCCGATCAATTCATTCTCAGTTGTTTATCAGAAGCCAAGGCTCAATTAGATGCGGTGTTCGAATCGCGTATGGACTCGGCTTTTTTCAGCCAGGACATCCTATCGACATTTAACAGCAACCATGTGAAATTTACCGCTTCGGTTCCCTTCGAAAGACTGACCCAGCTCAAAGAAATGGTCGAAGGCCGAAAACGATGGCGAAAAATCGACAGCCAGTGGTCTTATTTTGAAACTTCATGGAAACCCAAATCGTGGGAAACGTGCTATCGATTCATTTTTACCCGAAAGAAAACCAGGAAACAGCACAAAGGCATGCTGCAACTACACCTGTTCGAGCCCCATGATTTTGATTTCGATTACAAGGTCATCGTGACCAATAAAACTGAATCCGCCAAAAGCGTCGTATTGTTCCATAATGGCCGCGGATCCCAGGAGGCAATCTTCGGTGATGCCAAAAATGATGCGGCGCTTAATGTGATTCCTTCTAAAAGGCTTGCCGGCAACCAACTGTTTACCCTGTGTGCGATGATGACACATAACCTTTCCCGTGAGGTGCAAATGTTGGCAGCGCCTGGTGCGGCACCCCGCGCATTGCCCAAACGTCCATCCGCCTGGGCATTTGAAAAGTTGGACACGTTGCGCCATCGTATCATTCAAAGGGCTGGCCGTTTCATCCGCCCTCAGGGTGAATTAACTCTGACAATGAGCGCCAACCAAGCAGTCCGCCAAGATCTACTGCATTTTCTCGACGTGTTGAAAAAAGCAGCGTGATCAGGGGGTAGTAAAATATCAATATTTTATGCAACGCTGGGGTTTACTCTGCCCTCAATATTTCTACTTTCAAATATAAAGGGATTTCTCTATTCCCTTTAACCAGCGTATAATTTGAATTGAACCGTTCATCAGGAAATTCATCAATTATTTTATAAGCAATTTTATGCCCTTTGGTAAATGTACTCGGCTCTACGAATTCATATCCCATATGTGACAGCCAAACTTCAGGGGCAAATTCCTTTCCCTTTTTCAAAAATGCCTTGAATGAAATCAAATCTCTTGAGGAATCTTTTCTTGGGCCCTTAATGACATATCCCTGGTCAAGCAATTCTTCCAGATAATCAAGGGTATTGATGGGTTCAACAGACGTGCGATCATTCATTGAGCCACCTTTAAACTCTATAGATCAAACCTCGCCATTTTTTTGAGCAAAAACATTTAGTTAATCTTGAAAGCCTAGTCCTGTGGGCCAAGTCAGAGTTATCCGACTCTGCCTGAAGAAACGCCGTAAAAGTTTGAAGTGAGCTAAAGTTTAAAGTGAGCTAA
>JAIVWA010000639.1:0-2796 GCA_049190255.1 Gammaproteobacteria bacterium
TCCTTTTTTGATTTCTTCGGCGGCAAGGCACTGCGCCTGAACAACGATCTGGGGGCCATGGCCATTTTTTTCTTCCGGTCCTTTTTCATGATATTTCGGATCAAGCAGATACCGGAAATTATCGCGCAGATATATTTTATCGGTGCCAAATCCGCCCAGATTGTGATGCTGGTGGGTTTTTTCACCGGCATGGTGCTGGGACTGCAGCTGTATTTCGTGCTGGTTAAATTCGGCTCCGCAGGGGTGCTGGGTACCGCCATTGCCCTGACGTTGATCCGGGAGATGGGACCGGTCCTGTGCGCCATCATGATCACCGCCCGGGCCGGTTCGGCCATGACGGCCGAGATCGGCATCCAGCGCATCTCCGAGCAGATCGACGCCCTTTCCACCATGCGCATCGATCCGCTGGGTTATCTGGTCAGCCCGCGCATCGCGGCTGCTATTATCAGTTTTCCGATTTTAACCGCCTTTTTTGATCTGATCGGCATCCTCGGCGCCTGGGTCAGCGGCTGCCTGCTGATGGGGGTCAATTCCGGTACCTACTTTTACCGGGTCGTGTCAAGCACTCATATTGATGACGTTATGGGGGGGTTTTATAAGTCCCTCGTATTCGGGGTTCTGGTTGTCACCATCTGCTGTTTTCAGGGCTTTTTCACCCACATGCGAACCGACAGTTTTGGCGCCAAAAGTGTCAGCCTGTCCACCACTTCGGCGGTTGTGATTTCGTGCGTGATGATCCTGATTTCAGACTATATTGTAACTTCTTTTATAGTTTAAGGGCCTAATTCGGAGCTGTCGAAGATGGGGAACAAATTGCCACAAAGACACCAAGACACAAAGTGAAGCCTTTGATTAACAATCATCTTCGCGTCTTTGTGCCTTGGTGGCGAAAATGTTTTACCATCGAATAACGAATAACCAGTAACTAATAACTCCTGAATAGGAAACGCCATGGATGAACAAAGAGAGCCTTTGATCGAATTTAAAGGCGTCAGCAAAACATTCGGCACCCGCAACATTTTAAATCGCATCGATTTCTCAATTTATGAAGGCGAAGTCACCACCCTGATCGGTCTTTCCGGTACGGGTAAGAGCGTGACCCTCAAGCACATAATCGGCATGCTCAAACCCGATGAGGGTCAAATATTGTTCCGCGGTAAACCCATTGACAAAATGAGCAAAGCCGAATGGAATGAATATATCGGCCAGATCAGCTACATGTTTCAAAGCAATGCGCTGTTTGATTCGCTGACGGTTTTAGAAAATGTGTCCATGCCCTTAAAATACACGACCAAATTAAAAAAGAAGGAAATCAGGGAAAAGGCCATGGCCCGCCTCGAGCAGACCGAGCTGACCGACGTGTTCGACAAATACCCGTCGGAGCTTTCAGGCGGCATGCAGAAGCGCACCGCCCTGGCGCGCGCCCTGGTCACCGACCCGGGCATTGTGCTTTTTGACGAGCCGACCACCGGCCAGGACCCGATCCGCAAAAATGCCATCCTGAGCATGGTGGCCGAGTATCAAAAACGCTTCGGGTTTACCGCCCTTTTGATCAGTCACGAAATTCCGGATGTTTATTTTATCTCCAACCGCATTCTGGCCCTGTATGACCGTAAGATCGTATTTCAGGGAGACCCGGAAGAATTCGAGTCCCTTGATCATCCCTTCCGCCAGGAACTTATCAGCAGCCTTGAAAGCCTGGGAGAAGAACTGACCGGGCTTTATTCCAAGCGGCATTTCAAGGTTCGCTATCAATCCGATCTAAGCCAACGGAATCCGGATGCCACGTACGCGGTGGCGGTTTTTACCATTGATGACATCGATGTTATCAGCGCCAATCTGGGCCACGACGTGACCCAGCAGATTATTCGATCCCTGGGGTCATATATCAATAAACACTTCGGGGCGGTGGGCGGCTTTTCATCACGGCAGACCATCAATGAATATGCCACCGTGCTGCCCTATTCCGATCTTGAAGAAACGGAACGGATCACGAAGGACTTTACCAAAGATTTTCAGGAACACGGCATGAGCGGCATCGAAGCCGCCATGGCCAATGAAAGCAAATCAGAAGAATGCGTTGAGTTCAGGGTACTGGTCGGTCTGGCCCAGGGCAAACCGCAGATAGAAATTGAGTCCGTGATGGAATTCGCACGGTTTAATCAAAAAGAAATCGCACAATTTTCGTGTGCACGCGGAGGAAAAGCGTAATGATGAAATATTCCAAGGAAACATTGGTGGGTATTTTCGTGGTCATCGGGTTGGCGGCAATCGGTTATATGACGGTCAATCTGGGCAATGTGGGATTCTTGGGAGAGAATACCTATTCACTGTTTGGCAAGTTCAACACGGTGACGGGCTTAAGAGAGGGCAATCCTGTGAACATGCTGGGTCTGGAAGTCGGCCGGGTGGAAAAATTTACCATGGACCAGGAGAACCAGCTGGTGGTTGTGGAATTTAAAATCGATAAAGGGATTGAAATATATGACGATGCCATTGCCTCGGTCAAAACGGAAGGATTAATCGGGGACAAATTTGTGGAGGTCGATCCCGGCGGCGGGGGTGATCTGCTGGCCGACGGTGACACCATCACCGATACCAATTCGCCGACCAGCATCATGGATCTGATCAGCAAATATGCCTTTGGAGACGTGGGCGGCGGGGAAGAATAAAATTGAATGTGGAAATCGGAATGCGGAATGCGGAATTTTTCGATTGCGGATTTTGGATTTTGGATTTCGGATTTAGACAAAAAAAGAGTTGAGAGCCTTAAGCGGAAACCGCGAAGCGCAACCA
>JAIVWA010000640.1:0-2791 GCA_049190255.1 Gammaproteobacteria bacterium
TCGTTCTCGTCCTCGATCCGTTTGGCAAAGGGTTTCACCAGCTATAGTTTTCGATTACGAGGACGAGCACGACGACGAGGACGATTTAAACACCTTGCGTATGGCGAGCCAGGGGGGTCGGCCCCACTTTGATTTTGCCATATCCTGATGAAGTTTCATACAAGGGTTCAGGGTTACCGCGCCATAAACGTCAACTTTTCGTGGGAGTGGCTTTCGACTCGGCTGAGCTCGTCGCAGGCCAGCCACGAAAAGAAGTCGCTCTAAAGCTGTGATTGCTAATCGCGGCTGGAAAGCCCCTCCCACAGAAGTTACACCAATCCTTAAATTAATGACATTAATTCAGAGCTTATAAATCAGCGGTTTCAAATTGATCGAGACCTTGAAACTCTGAACCCAGAACCTATGAATCAATGAACGGCTACGATTTATCTTTTCAGCACTCCAAGCCACCTTAACCAATTATAGGGTGTAACACGATTCAACATCCGGCAATGCCTGAGAGCCAAGATAATCGGCAATGGTGCGGTCATAGACAGCGGTGTGATCAAATGCTTTCTGAGCCAGACGGTAACGCAATCCCAGTGTCAGAGCACCGCCATTGGCCTGAAGCTCGGACAGGATCATCCCGTAATCGGAAGGATCCACCACCGAGGCTACCCGGATGAAGTTCTTGGCCGAAGCTCTGATCATGCAAGGTCCCCCGATATCGATGTTACCCCTGGCCTGCTCAACGGTCACACCCGATTTAGAAATGGTTTCTTTGAACGGATATAAGTTCACCACGACCATATCGATGGGCACACTTCCGGTTCGCTTTAAATCATCCTGGTGGGAATCGTTATAGGTTTCGGTAAGAAGCCCGAGGTAAATTTTAAAATCCAGGGTTTTTACCAGACCGCCCTGGGTTTCGGGTTGACCTGTGTAATCTGAAACCTGGGTCAGGCGGGAGCCCGCTGAATCCCCCAGAATTTCCTGAATGCGTGCGTAGGTGCCGCCGGTGGAAAAAAATTTTACCTCCGGATTAAGGGCCACAAGCTGCGGAATAAACGTGTCGAGTCCACTTTTGTCGGATACGCTTAGCAGCACATGCCGAACACTAACCAAACTGTCGATCCTGTCTACGATGTTCATCGCCATATTTTTCACCTCTTTCCTTCATACTCTTCGATAAATCGTTTAAAGAAATCCTCCATATAAGCGTGGCGCTCAACGGCCAGCTTCATTCCTTCCTGGGTTTGGATGCGATCTTTGATCCGGCCCAGTTTTACTTTAAATTCCCTGTAACCGGTATCGTCAAGGGAGTAAGGCCTGGTATCCTCAATATTAGCCTCTCCATTGTGAAGCCGGGCGCCCACTTCCCCGGCAAAAAGAAATGCGCGGGCCACGCCAATTGCCCCGATGGCGTCTATTTTATCGGCATCAAATAAGACTCTGGCTTCGGGCGTCCGTGGTTGATGATCACCCCGAAACCGATGAGATCGAATACAGTGCAGGACATTTTTCTTCCGGGCCTCGGAAAGGGCCAGCTTCTCCACGATGGGCGCTGCCATCCGGGCGCCTTTTTCAGCATGGCAAACAGCCCCGTTGGAATTATCCTGGTAACTCCTGGCGATATCATGCAGGTAGGCCGCAATCATCACGACATCCAAATCTACCCCTTCAGCAGATCCAATCCGCTCACACAGGCGACTGACCCTGAGCGTATGGTCCCAGTTATGGCTGCCCCTGGCGCCTTGAAAGTGCTTGTGAGCCATTTTTTTTACGGTATCGAGCATAAGGCTTAACAGGGAACGTTGTCGATTGAAAAACAGATGGTTTCAATCATTTAGGTGGCAGTTTTTGTTCATACACTAGTTCAAACCGGTCTTGCAATAGGCAAATTGAACTGGTTTTCGATTGTCTTTTTAGGGGTCGAATGATAAAATTTAGGGAACCGTTACTTTGAAGGAAATTATTATGCGTCCAAAACGATATTTGTTTCTAATATGTTTGTTGGCGGTGCTTCCCTCTCTGGGTTTGGCCGAATCCGAAATAGTGGGCTGGGGAAAAACGAAATGGGGCATGACCCAGGCCGAAGTAAAAAAAATCTATGCATTGAACCCATGGGAACCGGGCAACATACCGATCTGCAAAATGAAACAAAAAATCAAGATCATGGGCCACGATTTTGCAGTTGCTTTTTATTTTGACCAGCGCTCAGCCGACGGGAAATTATATCGGGTGGTTTTGGCCCATTTTAATAGCGATGTTACCGATGTCCTCTGGCTGAGTTCCATAAAAGATATTCTGGTTGAAAAATACGGCAATCCGGATTCATTCGATATCCATGGTAAGATGAAAACCAGCCGATGGATGAAATCCGAAAATCAGTTAAAGTTGACCACCTTGACAGGCAAAACCGTCATGTGCGCCATCGAATATATTTCCTTGCATTCGGAAGGCAAAAAACTCTAACACATTAAACTATTTATAAAAAGTGCCGATAATAAAAAATGGGGTTCAAGGTTCAGCGTTCAAAGGTTCAGAGGTTCAGAGGTTCAGGGTTCAAGGTTCAAGGTTGATGAATCCGTAAAAAGTCGAATTCATCAAGTGTTTGGTGTTTCGTGTTTGGTGTTTTGGTATGAAATATATGATGCAATATCGGTATGTTAGAATACTAAACACTAAATACCAAATACAAAACACACTCGTAAAAAGTTTGCTTTTCTGACTTTTTACGAGAGTATCAAGGTTACTAATTCAATAATTCAGATTTGTTGCGAATCCTAACCTCTAAACTTTTGATTTTCCA
>JAIVWA010000641.1:0-2790 GCA_049190255.1 Gammaproteobacteria bacterium
CTTTGCGGAGCTCTGGATGGGCACCCACCCGGACCTCCCATCTAAAATTGAGGTAAAAGGCCGACCGGTAGCCCTCAACGATTTCGTTACGGCATCGGCCGAAGAGGTCCTTGGACCGGCAGTCACGCGAGAATTTGAAGGGCAACTGCCATATCTCTTTAAGGTCCTTTCAGCCGGGGCACCGCTTTCCATCCAGACGCACCCATCGAAGGAGCGCGCCAGGGAAGGTTTCACCCGCGAGGATGCGGCCGGCATTTCGCATTCTGCCGGGCATCGAAACTACCGCGACACCAACCACAAGCCGGAGCTGATCGCTGCCCTCACGGAATTCTATGGGTTGAAAGGCTTCCGGCCATTGGAGGAGATCGCCCAGGTCCTGACCGACGTTCCCGAGTTCCGGTCATTGTGGCCGGATTTCGAACCGACCACCGCCGGCCTCAAGTCGCTCTATGAGAAGATCATGAATCTTTCCCAGGACCGTGTGGATGCCCTTTTAGACCCCATCATAGGGCGGCTGACGGATGCCGACAGGAAAAGAACGTTTACCCGGGCAGACAGAGAGTATTGGATCCTCCGGGCGGATAGGGAATATGCAAAGGAAGGCCATCGGGATCGCGGGATCTTCTCCATGTATCTGCTGAATCTGGTCCATCTCGAACCTGGAGAAGCCATGTATCTGCCTGCCGGGATGCTTCATGCCTATCTGGAGGGGTCGGGCATGGAAATCATGGCCAACTCGAACAACGTGATCCGAGGAGGGTTAACCTCCAAACACGTTGACGTCCCTGAACTATTAAACAATGTAATCTTTGAAGGGTCGGAGCCTGAAATCCTTCAGCCTGCCCGACTACCGGGCAGCCGGGAATGGGTATTCAAGACACCCGCCCGCGAGTTCGAACTGCGGCGTATCGAGGTCACAGAGGAGCAGCCGCACCAAAATGGGGCAGACCACAGCGCAGACATTCTCATTCTCGTGGATGTGAATACAGATGCCCGGGTGATGGTGGCCTCCGGTGAGCAAAGCCTGGATCTGCGAAAGGGTGGTGCTTTTCTTGCTCCTTACGGCGTGGCCTATACCATCAGTACCAACCGTGCGGCGGTACTATACAAGGCCACCGTGCCCCAAAATCCGCGCGAATAAAATCGTGGAGATGAGCCTCAGGGAACCGGACGGCCTCCTGCGAAAACTGGAAGCAGAAGTGAACCATTGACACACGGAGGACATGGGTAACAAAACCATTCAAAACTAGATTAGATCCTTAAAAGTTATTTCTTTGCTTTTTATGCAAAAAAATTGAATTGGGATATTTTCACTATTTTGTAACGATTGAATATTTAAGGTATTCTTTCGATTATAAAAAGGACGGAGCGCAGCGACATCCACAAATATTCAATTTACAATCTTCAATTTTCAATTCCGGCTTATCCGGGTTAGGAGGACATGATGCAATCTTTTGATATCGAGACAAAACGTCGGGCAAAAAACATTGGATTCATATCTACCCGTTTAGCGGGTACGGATGGTGTTTCACTTGAAACGGCAAAATGGGCCGACGTCTTTGAGGCCGATGGGTTCAGCTGCTTTTATTTTGCAGGTGAGCTTGATCGTCCGGAAGCGTGTTCATACCTGGCTGAAGAGGCCCATTTCACCCATCCTGAGATCGAGGAGATTCAAGGAAAGTGTTTTGGTGTGACCAAACGTGACCGTTCCCTGACACGGAAGATCGAGGAGGTCAAAGAAAAGCTGAAGGATGACATCTATGCCTTTATTGAAAAATTCGAAATCGATATCCTGATTCCGGAAAATGCCCTGACGATTCCCATGAACATCCCCCTGGGGCTGGCCATCACAGAAGTCTTGATAGAAACGGAGATGCCTGCTATCGCCCATCACCACGACTTTTACTGGGAACGGGACCGGTTTATGACAAATGCGGCCTGGGATTATTTGAATATGGCCTTTCCGCCCAATCTCCCCTCCGTCCATCATACCGTTATCAACTCGTTTGCCGCGGAGCAGTTAAGCCTTCGGACCGGAATTACGTCTGAGATTAATCCTAACGTCATGGATTTTGAGAATCCGCCGCCGCCGCCTGATGACTATGCAAGGGATGTGAAAGAAGCCCTTGGTATCGAAGAGGATGAGCTTTTCATCCTCCAGCCGACCCGGATTGTGCAGCGGAAGGGCATCGAACATGCCATCGAACTGATCAGCAGGCTGGGGATGAAGGCCAGACTCGTGATCTCCCATTCAGCCGGCGATGAAGGGCACGACTATGAAGACCGGCTGAGGGAATATTCCGAACACATGAATGTCAATACCCTTTTTGCCTATGATGTGGTGGATGAAAATAGGGGAACCACGGAAGATGGAAGGAAAATCTACACCTTGAGCGATATCTATCCCCATGCGGACCTGGTCACCTATCCTTCTATCTTTGAAGGTTTCGGTAATGCTTTTTTGGAGGCCCTTTACTTTCGCAAACCCATTATGGTCAACACCTATTCCATTTACACCAAGGATATAAAGCCAAAGGGATTCTTAGCGATCGAGATGGACGGGTATGTCACACAGGCGGTTGTTGATCTGACCAAAAAGGTTTTGTCGGATCCTGATCTCTGTCAACGGGCGGTTGATCGCAACTATGAAATAGCAAATCAGAACTTTTCCTATGCGACGCTGCGCCGACGGCTCAAGAATTTTATAGAAGAGCATCCCTGGTTGTTTTGAAAGATGTAGGCGTTCACGGGTTCAAAGCCCGCCCTGGTGCGACTCGTGGTATGCTTCCA
>JAIVWA010000642.1:0-2779 GCA_049190255.1 Gammaproteobacteria bacterium
GTAGAGCCTACAGCTCGGAGAGAGGGGTGATAAGGGTGATTACGTTTGCCAGCAGTGTTCAGGTGTCAGGATTCGGCAATTACTTATATGAAACTACATCTCTATGTCGCAAAATCAAAGGTGTTCCAATCGTCCTCGTCGTCGTGCTCGTCCCTCGTCCTCGAAAAAATTCTGATTCCCGAGGACGAGCACGAGAACGAGGACGAGTACGAAAAGTATCAGACTCGATCGCCTGAAAGTGCTCTTATTTGAAACTATAAAGTTTCTTCTACGATCAGACTGGCCGCCCTCCTGAGGCGGGTAAACTTTTCAGGCCATACAAGGCGGCGTTGACACCTGACACCTTACGTTCCTGACAACAGGTTGTCAGATAAAGGCCCCTAAGGGCCTATAGCTTAGGGTTCCCAATGCCCCGGGCCACAATGCGCTGCAGATGTCCTTCCGTGCTTTTTTCCACCATCACCTGGGGGTGGACGGCCCCGGCTGCAACGGCCCCCTGCCGTGCAAGCTTTACCACTGTTTGCTCGGCGTAATCAACCGCATCTTCATTTTCCAAAAAATCAGTATTGTCTTCTTCGATCCGCACCACATAGACGCGTGCGCCGCTGCTTTCCCTGGCATAGACGATGGCTTCTTTATCCACGATTATCGAACCGGCCACCGCACCGACCGCATTGGCAACCGGGGCATAATCCGGCAAAATAAAAGGTGCCTGCAGTAATTGGGCGACACGTTTGATGAATATCTCGGCCGGCGCTCCGATACCGATGACCGGGAAGCGACAGGCAATGGTGACAGCCAGATAGGGGTTTTTCTCCGTGAGGGCCTCGCTGACCAGCCATTTCCCCCAGGCGTCGTCAATTTGTTCCGGCAAACGATCTTCGCCGACCTGGCGCGCCATAAAGATAATCGCTTCTTTGACCATGTCAGTGATCATCAGATCAAGAGTTTCCTCTACAAAAATATCCAAATTATAGGCGAACAATTCACAGGTATATTGCACCGCCTGCCGGGCGGCCGTAACACACCAGGTATCCATCCGGCCGCTTTGATGTAAAAGATCCGTAGGCGTCAACGCCGCTTGTTCGATGACGCCCTGTCGAATCAGGGGCTCCGCATTCAACTGCAATGGGTGATAGACATTCAGCTTTTTTAGAATATAGGTCAAACTCAGCGGGCCGTCTCCAAGCAGGGCAATCAGTTCCCGGTGGCGGGAATTTTGGGCGGCAGGTATCCGGGCATCGTTTTCTTTGTATAAAAACCAGTATTCGAGGTCGGAAGATCGTCGGTCAAGTTCCGGTCTTTTTTTCAAAGCGCCAATTTCTTTTTCTACCTGCGGAAATCTTGCTGCCAGGCGCGATAGCGGGACGACCCGCTCCGGTCCCACCCGAACCGTGCCTCCGGTATCAATAGAGATCCGGCTGTCGCCGCCAATGCCGGCAGTTCGGATGCGAGCAGCTTTCACGGCTGTATCAAACATTCCCACCCGGGCGCCGTCTTCTGAAATGGTCATCTTGAAATCATCAATCAAGGCCAGGTCGGTGGTGGTTCCGCCCATATCGATCACCAGGGCACTGCCCTGTCCCGAAAGAAAGCGTCCGCCAATGGCGCTGGCAGCCGGTCCCGAAAGGACGGTCTCCACCGGTTTGTGGATGGCCTCGGTATAGGGAATCAAAGAGCCATCCCCTTTGACGATCATCAGGGGCGCCTGGATTCCCCGATCCAGCAGGGAACTGCGCACAGCCTCGACAAACTCCTGCATGACGGCCACCAGGGAGGCATTCAGACAGGCGGTGGTGGCGCGTTTGATTGAATCGAGTTTGGTAGAAAGATGGTGGCCTAGTACCACCGGCAGGGCGCAGGTCTTGCGAATCATCGCCAGGGCGCGTTCTTCATGGGAAGGATTCAAGGGGCTGAAATAACCGGAAACCGCCAGGGCGTCCACTTTTTTCTTATTTTGGGTTACCCAGGCCTGGATGCTTTCCAGATCGAGAGGTTCTTTTTCCAGACCCTGGGTGGTATGGCCGCCTTTGAAATGCGCGAAATGGGTGGTTGGGAATTTGGCGCTGAGATCATAGGCGGCGATAAGATCGCGATCGTACCCGATTAGAAGAAGCCCTGCTTGGCGCTCTTTGCCCTCGGCGATGGAGTTTGTCGCCAGGGTGCTGGAAACTCCCACGAGCCTGACTTTGGCTGCATCCTCGATGTGAAGATCCTTGAGTGCTTTTGTGATCCCCAGGGTGAGGTTTTCCCGTGTTGTCAATATTTTGCTGAAAGCAATAACCTTGCGTGAGCGATAGTCGAGAAGCACTGCATCGGTATAAGTCCCTCCCGTGTCGATTCCAACGACATACGCACTTGTTTTACCCATTGGCTTTCACCGGTAAAAATATATTAAGCCGGTCAGGTCATAGCGGTGACCGACCGGCTCGTCAACGTTGGCAGTTTAAAGGCCGGATAGAATTCTCGATGCTTTCGGCCTTCGCCTTCCTGGGCGGCTTAGAATCTTTATTGTAATTTCGCTGCATTTTATGGAAAAAATTTTCATCACGAAAACACGAAATCTGGAAAGCACGAAATTTAACTTATATCCTTTCGTGTTTTCGTCCTTTCGTGCTTTCGTGATTAATTTATCCTTTATGGTTCCCCGATAAACCGGGATTTCCGTTTTGCTACAACAGGCTTGTCCGGGGCAGCGGTTATTAATTACAAGCCCAGCAGTTCTTTGCCCTTATCAACAGCGCTGGCGGCATTGGAGGCATAGGCATCGGCACCGATT
>JAIVWA010000643.1:0-2774 GCA_049190255.1 Gammaproteobacteria bacterium
TTTCTTCTTCCAGTTCAGGGACGAAATGGATGGCGGTCTTGTTTTTGTTTTGGGCCAGATGTCGATCGACACAGTTGTAGCTGGCATTGATCTTGCCGCCGACAAACCATTTCCAGCAGGGCGCATCACTGGTATCCAGGATGGTATGCCAGTATTCATCCCAATCGAGCAGATCTGCGTATTCTTTGAAACAGTTTGGGAAATTATCCAGGCTGAACCGATCAAAAACACTTGCATCCGTCATATTGGCCTGGGCAATGAACTCGGTGGACGGATGAAAATATTCTTCCTCCCCCCAGTGAACCGCAATTTCAGATTCGGATGTTTCGATAACCTCTTTTTCTGCCATGAGTACCCCCCTCTCGGTTTATGGTTTACAATAAGAAAACAAAGAGATGTTTAGACTATCAGCAAATAAGCATCAATCTTCCCCGGATCGATGAATATGATTCATTTATTGATGGATTATATATGTATTTAAATTCAATTGAAGCTATTTGGCAGATTATAATAGATATGGTTATGTATAACCAATAGTATATGTTTGTCAATATGATTTTTGTTCATCGGGGCAAGTTTAAGTAAAATTATGTTATTTATCAAGCTGCTTGAATCTAACATGCTGGAATTATATTAAATTAGAAGCTATCGCAAAATTGAAACTGGTTGCCCGTTGAGCCCGTTGGCCAGTTTAGAGCGGATAAGATGCATTTTTAACGGGTTAAATCCGCCGCAGGCGGAGCAAACCGACCAAACCTAATTTTGTGCGGGACTCTAATCGTAATCTATTATTTTTTATACAGCTTCTATAGACAAAACAGACTTATGAACCATTGTAATTCTGGTCCGGATGGTTATATTGCTTCGATCTAACAACTTACTTCAGTTTTCAAAAAACAATTTGCAACCCTAAATGTGTTATTTTTCAGGGCGGAGTAATTAAAAGGAAAAACTTGAACGATGTCAAAACTGCAAACCAACGAGAGATTACGAAACATTGCTATCATCGCCCACGTTGATCACGGCAAAACCACCCTGGTGGATGCCATGTTTCGGCAAAGCGGGCTGATCAGGGATAATCAGGAGATTGAGGAGCGTCTCATGGACACCATGGAACTGGAAAAAGAACGCGGTATCACCATAGCCGCCAAAAACTGTTCGGTGGTTTGGAAAGGCGTGCGGATCAACATCATCGATACCCCCGGGCATGCAGACTTCGGCGGTGAGGTTGAGCGGGCCCTGTCCATGGCCGACGGCGCAATTTTGCTGGTGGACGCCTCAGAAGGCCCGTTGCCCCAAACCCGGTTCGTTTTAAAAAAGGCCCTGGAATCCGGTCTCAAAATCATTGTGGTGATTAATAAAGTCGACCGGCGGGACGCCCGGCCGGAAGAAGTGCTGGATGAAATTTACGATCTTTTGATCGATATGGAGGCTACCGATGAACAGCTGGAATTTCCTCTGCTCTATGCCGTCGGCCGGGAGGGGATTGCCATGCAAGCCCCGGATGAAGCGGGAATAGACCTCCACCTGCTTTTCGATTCGATTCTTGAGATGATTCCCGGCCCTTCCTACGATCCCGGCGCACCATTCCAGATGCTGGTGTCGGACCTGGGTTATTCAGACTACCTGGGCCGCTTGGCCGTCGGGAAAATTTTTAACGGGACGGCCCGCTCCAAAGACAGTCTGGTCTGCATGGGCGAAAACGGCGGCCATCTGCCGTTAAAAGTTTCGAAACTCCAGGTTTACGAGGGCATGCAATTAAAAGACGCTTCTGAAGTTCAGACAGGAGATATCGTGGTGCTGGCGGGTATTGAGGATGTCAAGATCGGCGATACCATCTGCAACCAGTTGAACCCTCAGGCCCTGCCCCGGATCAGGGTCGATGAACCTACGGTGTCCATAACCTTTTACTTCAACGACTCACCTTTGGGCGGCCGGGAGGGCAAGTACATCCAGTTCAGCCGCATTCGTGAGCGTCTGCTCAAAGAAACCCTCGTCAATGTTGCCATCGGAGTGGAGAGAACCGAAGAACAGGACAGCATTCTGGTTATGGGCCGGGGCGAGTTCCAACTGGCCATCCTTATCGAGACCATGCGTCGGGAAGGCTTTGAATTCTGTGTCGGCAGACCTGAGGTTATCTACCACTACGAAAATGGTGAAAAACTTGAGCCCATCGAACGGCTGATGGTCGACTGCGAAGAACGCTTTCTGGGCGTGGTGACCGAAAAACTGTCACTGCGCAAGGGCAAAATGACCAATCTGGTCAATAACGGTAAAGGCCGGGTGCGAATCGAATTTTCGGTGCCCGCCCGGACCTTGATCGGCTACCGGGATGAGTTTCTCACCGATACCCGGGGGACCGGTATCATGCATTCGCTGTTTGACGGTTACGGGCAGTACCGGGGAGACTGCCCCAGCCGGTTTACCGGCTCCCTTGTGGCCGATCGTTCCGGCAATGCCGTCCCTTATGCCTTATTCAACCTGGAGCCCCGGGGACGGCTTTTAGTGGTGCCCGGGGCGCCGGTTTATGAAGGAATGATCATCGGCGAACACAACCGGGGGCAGGATATCAATGTGAACCCCTGTAAAGAAAAAAAATTGAGCAACATGCGGGCGGCCGGAAAAGACGATAACGTCATTTTATCGCCCATCAAACCGATTACCCTGGAGCAGACCATCAGCTTTATTCGTGATGACGAACTGGTGGAGGTAACGCCACGGTCCGTGCGTATGCGCAAGGCCGTTCTCTCCGCCCGGCAAAGACATTCACTGCG
>JAIVWA010000644.1:0-2774 GCA_049190255.1 Gammaproteobacteria bacterium
CGAGGTTCGCCTGGACATCGTCATCGCCAACTCCTATTTCTTCTCCTTTAACGACGACTACGGCATTACTCGTGTCGAATTCAGTCCCGTTGACAATGATGCTGCCGAAGGCCGATACCACTCCCGCGCTCATGATCCCGGTGCCGTCGATACCGCCCCCGGCGAGCGAACCACCACCGCCCTTGCAGGAAGTCAGCAGAAGACAAAATAATAATGCCAATACCAGGCGCTTTGGAAACAGGGACTTCATCTCAACTCTCCTCTTCCGAATTGGATTCTTCAAAAAAAAATATACCGAACCCGGCTCGATTACTGCCCATCCCGTTAACCGTTGGGGTGACATCGCGATCGTGCCGGGCCAACCATTGATCTGCACTTTCCAGCAGGGCCTGCGCCCTTTTGGCAAAACGCTTACGAAACCTGGGCAAAACTTCATCGGGCAAGTTGTCGTAGGCGACTTTACGCTGGAAGCGTGGCTCGGTGAGTTCAGGTTTTAAATTATGGTCTATGGTCGAAATGAGATATTGGACATCCGTTCCCAGGATGTTGAGTTTGTGGGCCTCAACGCCCCGGGGGATATAGGCCCGGGTGAGTAAACGAATTTTGCCGTCCACCGGGCGCTCGACCGCGCCAACGTGTATCAATTCATCGAGGATGGCCCGGGACGGAACATTGCCGCTAAAACGTTTAACCAGCTCGCTGAAAGTCGCTCCCCGGCCTTCCATCGGCAGCAGGGCGGGATTGCCTTCGGCATCGAGAAAGTCGCCTTCCCGACGCCAGGCAGCGATCACGCGCGCGGCCCGGTTGTGCCGCTCGGTACTTGCGGTGACATCCGGCCGGGGAAGTTTCCGAACTCGCATGACCTCCCGGCGCGACAGCCCGGTAATTACCGACACGCGCGAGGTAGATTGTTTGCGGCCCTCAATGCGGAACTCTTTGGTGGCAACATCAACGTAGATCCATTTGGCAGCATCTGAAAACGTGCTAAAGGAAACACCATTTCTAAGAAGTATTCTAGCCAGGGGCCGAAGCAACTTGAGCACTGCCGCGACCAATGCTTTTTGATGTTTTTCGTTCATATTTCCTTAACATACGAAGCAAAATGATTCATATTCAAAAATAAGTTTTTGTGAAAATAATCACAAATTTTAGCTTTTGTCAAGAAAAAAATGGCCGCACGACATTGAAGAAGTTATCGGAATGTTTTGGTCATTAGTCCGCCGCGGATTGGATATTGTTTGGAATGTTAGTACCGTGTCAGCTGATTTTTTTTGCTTGACTATTAAATAATTCTATTTTATTAATTCAATTAATCAACTTATTTATTGAATACTTGAGAAGGATAAGATGAAAAATCCGAATCGACTTTTTAAGGATGCGATTTACGAACAGTTTGCCCGTATCGGCAAAGCGGTCTCCAGTCCCAAACGATTGGAACTTCTGGATCTCCTTTGCCAGGGGCCGCGAACCGTCGAGGTGCTGGCTAAAGAATCCGGTCTGACGGTGGCCAACGCATCCCAGCATCTCCAGGTCCTGCGGACTTCGCGCCTGGTGGAAACTGAAAAAGAAGGGTTGTTTGTCATCTACCGGCTGGCCGATCAAGCCGTGTGTGAGTTTTTCAGGGCCATGCGGGTGCTGGCCGAGAGCCGATTGGCGGAAGTCGAGCAGATCAAGCGTCAATTTCTGGAAGGACGAGAGGGCATGGAGCCGGTGGATCGTGAAAAGCTTCTGGAACTTGTCCGTCAGGGAGCGGTAACCGTCCTGGATGTGCGGCCGGTCGAGGAATTTAAGGCCGGCCACCTTGACGGTGCCCTGTCGATCCCCCTTAAGGATTTGCAGCTGCGTTTGTCTGATTTGCCCCGGGACCAGGAAATCGCAGCTTACTGCAGGGGGCCTTATTGCGTGCTTTCCGTTGAAGCAGTCGAAATGCTTCGGGCAGAGGGTTTCCAGGCAATTCGTATCGAGGAGGGCATCCAGGATTTCCGCGCCATGGGGTTTTCGATAGCGGTGGACAAGGAAGCATAACCGATGAACAATTTACGAAAAACCATATTGGCGTTGATTGCCTTAAGCCTCACCATCGGCTATATCTGGTACGGCAACCGCTCGGTCACCCCCAAGAAGGCCACCTGGGATGATGTCCAGGCCGAAGGGGTAAAAGGCGGCTACCAGTTGATCAGTACCGATAAATTATGGCAGCGGTATAAATCAAACTCTGCAAGCCTTTTTCTGGTAGACACGCGCCAGGAGTGGGAATACCGATCCGGACACATTCAAGGGGCTATCAACTTTCCCATGGAACCGACCTGGTTGTCCCGCTGGCGAAAAAAAGGGGCCCTTGAAACAGTTCTGGGGCCCGACAAGAATCGTCTCATTGTCTTTTACTGAGCCGGGCTGGCATGAGTCCGCAGCGACTCGGCGGCCCGGGTGGCCGTAAAACTTGGGTACACCAATGTGTATCGGGATCCCCTGGGATATCCGCAATGGCATGCCCGCAGCCTGCCGGTTGACAGCTCCCCCGCAGGGCTGGCTGCAATTGCCCCGGACGCACCTAAAGATATGCCCCTCCAGGGCTGGGCCATGATCTTGACGCTTTTGGGCATATTCGCCGGCGGCATTGCCCTCAACCTCACCCCCTGTGTTTACCCCTTAATCCCGATTACGGTCTCATATTTTGGCAGCAAAACCGGGCCGGGCCAGGGAAGATTGTACCTTCATGGCGCCTGCTATATCGGTGGTCTGGCCGTGACCAATTCGCTGCTGGGCGTTACCGC
>JAIVWA010000645.1:0-2772 GCA_049190255.1 Gammaproteobacteria bacterium
CCCCACTAATAACTGTTTTAAGTCCAAACCATTCAATTCGTTTAATCAGACAATCCGGGAGCCACCCGTCCGCTCGTTTGGATACGCACCTCGTAGCTTCGTCGGGGAAAATATAATGCATCAGGTGGTGAAAGATGCATCTCCCGGAAATCTCAAATTCGTTACAGCTTTATAAAATTCAACTTTAATGGAGGGAAAAAATGACTGTCAGTTTACCAGCGCATAAAACGGATGATTCAAACCAACTCGCACAAACTTCCTTGTCAGAAAGGGTGGTGACACACATAGGTCAACTGGAGGATCTGGTGGCCAGGAGAAGAAAGATCAGAGCTGAGGTAATTAAGCTCCTGCGGGAAATATATCAGACAAATGCGGATCAGCAACAGCTTTTTGGGAGTTACAAAGACAAGGCACACAGGTATTTTGCCAAAGATCCATGGATCAAAGACAGGCATCTTGGGGCTGATCGTATCCTGTTAAAGCTTCTGATAGAGGTCCATAAGAATTATTCGTGCTCTGAGGAGGCGAAATGAATGGCATACACGCCAAAGCTCAGTTACCAATCATCATGCACATTGAGAAGAATTGCATGGGCATTAAATATTCCCATGACCCAAGCGATTGAAAGGGTGTTTGAGCACATGCCGGTCATCCTGGATAAAAACAAAGTCTGCCAGGGGTGCCGGGATAAAACCAGATGCGATGATTGCGTATTTAACAATAAAAATTTGATGAACGTAAAACAGGAGGAACCCAATGATAAAAGATTATCTGAAAGCAGGATATCCAGCAATATCTGTATTAACCTATGAACCATACCGGGCGGAGCAGTTGTTGCCCTGTGATGGTTGGCGATTCTTTGCCTGGGATTGTATTCAGGGGATTAAAGACCTTGAAAGCAAAAAGATCATAGAAGAAATCAGAGACCCCGTGGAAGCTGTAAACTGGTTAAAAGAATATGCGGACCCCCCTGTGTCAGGATAGTTGTCACCTCTGAGCGAGTTGATCGCCGATGGGGAGGCCCCCCGGGGGGCCTCCCCATCGGCGGCGGCCAAATATGTCTGCGCAAAATTCATTTTGGGGGCGCAGGAGGTTGACATGCACTATCCCGATATGTTCAAAAATACGATGATACAAAAAATGACAGGTCCAGATGCGATATCGGCTACGGCGTTGTCTAAACAGGTCGACGTTCCCCAATCAACGCTTTCTAAATGGTTGCGTATGGCCGGAGTCGGCCCATCGTATGGCTTCCCCAACAATGCAAATGAGTATACAAAAATGGCCAAAATAACCTATCCTAAACGCCCTAACGATTGGAGTGCTGAAGATAAACTCAAACTCGTCGTAGAGGCATCCTCTCTTGATGATGAGCATCTCGGCGCTTTTCTGCGCAGCAATGGCCTTCATCAGACCCATCTTGACCAGTGGCGCTTGCAGATGCTCAATGCTCTACAAAACAGTTCCTCTAAAAAGAAAGCCAGACGGAACACCGTTGATGCCAAACGCATTCGCACCCTGGAAAAGGAGCTCAATCGAAAGGACAAAGCTCTGGCAGAGACGGCCGCACTATTGGTGCTGAAAAAAAAAGTCCGGGAGATCTGGGGGGACGAGGACGACCCCACAGCCGGGAGCAACGGAAAATGATCATCAATCTTATTGATAAGGCAGTTGAATCCGGTGCTCGGTTGAAAAAAGCCGCCGCCACGATGGGGCTCAGTGCCCGTACGATCATCAGGTGGCGTCAACAAGGCGGCCAAGACCGGCGCAAAGGGCCTTCGACAGCACCTGCGAACAAACTCAGCGATCCGGAAAGGCAACAGATACTCGATATATCCAATAGTGCGCCGTTCCGGGATCTTTCTGCCAAACAGATCGTGCCCAAGCTTGCGGACCAAGGGGTTTATCTGGCCTCTGAGTCGACTTTTTACCGAGTTTTCAAAGAGCATAAGATGCTGACCCACCGTCAAGCTTCAAAACCCGCTGTATCTCGTCGTCCACAAGAGCATGTGGCCACCGGTCCATGCCAGGTGTGGAGTTGGGACATCACGTATTTGAAAACTTCGGTTCGGGGTCTGTTTTTCTATCTTTACATGATTGTCGATGTTTGGAGCCGTAAAATTATCGCCGCACAGGTTTTTGCCGAAGAATCCATGGACCACAGCTCGATGTTATTGGCCCATGCGTGCATGAGCCACGGAGTGCAGCCCGAAGAACTCGTGCTTCACTCCGATAACGGCGGGCCGATGAAAGGTGCCACCATGCTGGCTACTTTACACAAACTGGGAGTCACCCCATCCTTCTCACGGCCCAGCGTCAGCAATGACAATCCATATTCTGAATCGCTTTTTCGAACGATGAAATATCGACCCGAATATCCCTCAAAACCATTTGAAAACGTTGAGCAGGCGCAGTTCTGGGTCGATGGATTCGTCTTGTGGTACAATACACAGCATCTGCATAGTTCGATTCGTTTCGTTACTCCGGATGATCGTCATTTTGGCCGTGAGCAACAAATCCTCGCTAACCGAAAGAAAGTGTATGAAAAGGCCCGGAACCGAAATCCGAATCGATGGTCAAAAAATATACGCAATTGGAACCCAGTGCATTTGGTTTGGCTGAATCCTGAAAAAAATAACGACGCTATCCAGATGCACTGCTTAAAAAAGGCGGCCTAAGCTATGGCTCAGGTGACAACTACCTTGACACCCGCCGCAATTGGAACCCAGTGCATTTGGTTTGGCTGAATCCTGAAAAAAATAACGACGCTAT
>JAIVWA010000646.1:0-2744 GCA_049190255.1 Gammaproteobacteria bacterium
TCTGGGACACATCCACTACGGCCCAGATGGTGCCCAAAAAAAACGGTACACATAAACCCACAAATATTACAATTGTTTTTAAACCCATAGGTAATACAAATGCCTAAAATGCGCTAAAATGCCTAAATTGCCTAAAATTAAGGATGTTAATCATCTCAACTCAATCAACTCATTCAACCCAATCAACTATTCAACGAGGTCTGTATTCAGCCTTTCAGTCGCTCAGCAATTTTTAAGATCGTTTTCACATAATAATCGCTGTGATTGTAATGGTAAATGACTTTTTCCTGCTTTTTGCGGCTGATTCCGGGGCGCCAGCCGTGACGCTTGAGAAAATTGGCGATGCTGGCCATGGAATCGGCATGGGTCATCAGGTCAATGGTTCCGTCATTATTGCCGTCCTTGCCGTAGGCCAGGATATTGCTGGGCATAAACTGCGCATATCCCATGGCACCGGCAAATGAGCCGGGTATTTCCGCCGGATCGAATCCCTCTTGATAGGTGTATTTCAAAAAGGCTTTCAGCTCGGCATAGGCCCATTTGGATCTTCGTTTGGCCGTTTTCTCAAATTTCTTTCTGGGAGGCCGCTTGGCATCCGGGATTTTTTTATAAAAGGTGCTGCGCACATCCGGGTACATCAAGGATGCCAGGGTAGAGAGACTGTTGAGGGTGGATCGCGTACCAATGGTTGTGCCCAGGCCGGTTTCTACCAGAAGGATAGCGGTAATCACCCGGCTGTCCACGCCGTAGGCTTTTTCGACCCGATCAAGATTTTCCCGGTGCTTTTCCATATATTTCTTGGCCTTGCTAATCGACCAATCGTTGGCGAATTGATCATAGTCCACCTTGGCCTCGCTGTAGGTGAACAGAATGGTGACGCCATCGGTTTCAAAAAACACCTGGGAGCGGCTGTAGAGCCTTGTAATTTTTTCGGAATTAAAGCCGTCTTGTATCAATTTCTTCTGCAAGGCTCGAAATGGCTCGGCATTGTTTTTGGCGGTTGCCCCTGCCGCTACCGGCAGCCATAGCCACAGAACAGCAAGACAGATGGTCAAACAGAGGATTCCGGCGGATATTCGGTCAAAACGTTGCATATATATAGGTTCCTATTGAGTTGAAATTCAAAATTTTATCTGCAAAATATAATCACAAAAACCTGAAAGGGAAATGTATCTGGTGCGTTATATCTAATTTTCTTACCTTCTCACCTTCTTAGTTTCTCAGTTTTCCGTCTTGATCCTGTCGAAATCACATGCTATTTAATCATTAATAATAGCATGAATACCAATAATTTGCCATGGTGAAAAAGAACCCAAAGACCATATACTGCTGTCAAAGCTGTGGTTATCAGGCCCCGAAATGGATGGGCAAATGCCCTGACTGCGGCACCTGGGACTCCTTTGTAGAAGAAAGGGTGGTCGTCAGCGCCCGGCCGGGAAAAGCCGGTGTGTTATCGGCCTTGTCGGCCCCACCGGTTTCCATTGATTCCATCGGATTAGATATCGAAAACCGGCTGCATACCAGTATCCAGGAATTTGACCGCGTATTGGGCGGCGGCCTGGTGTCCGGCACCCTGATCCTGATTGGAGGAGATCCGGGTATCGGCAAGTCCACTCTGATGTTGCAGGCCTTATACGGGCTTGCCCGTCAGGGGCACAAGGTCCTGTATGTTTCCGGTGAAGAGTCGATCCGTCAGTTGCGGCTGCGCAGCAAACGATTGGAAACAGTGGCAGCAGACCTGCTGGTGGCTTCTGAAGTTGAGATCGAATCGATACTGGCGATGATTGAAACCTGCAAACCTGAAGTTGTGGTGATAGATTCGATTCAGACGATGTTTAGCGGCGAGTTGACTTCTGCCCCCGGCAGTGTGAGTCAGGTCAGAGAAGCAACCGTGCGGCTGATGCTGATGGCCAAAAGAACAGGTATCCCCACCTTTTTGGTCGGCCATGTGACCAAAGACGGGGCCATTGCCGGGCCGAAACTGCTGGAACACATGGTTGACACCGTTTTATACTTTGAAGGAGATCGCAATCACATATTTCGAATTTTGCGGGCGGTAAAAAACCGATTTGGCTCCACCAATGAGATCGGTGTGTTTGAGATGAAGGAGAGCGGCCTGGAGGAAGTCGCCAACCCCTCGGCCGTGTTTTTATCCGAACGTCCTGCCGGGGCTGCAGGCTCGGTGGTGACGGCGAGCATGGAAGGCACGCGGCCGATTCTGGTTGAACTCCAGGCCCTTGCCAGTGCCACAAATTTTGGTACGCCGCGCCGCACCATACTGGGTCTTGACGCCAACCGGGTGGCCCTGCTGGCAGCGGTCATGGAGAAAAAGCTCGGCATGCACCTGATGGGATATGATATCTTTATGAATGTGGCCGGCGGGGTAAAAGTGGTTGAGCCGGCGGTGGACCTGGCCATTGTAGCTGCCGTGGCCTCCAGTTTTTTGGATAAGGCCATCCCTGAAGGAACCATGGTCCTGGGAGAGGTCGGTCTAACCGGCGAAGTGAGAGCCATCGGCCAGGTGGATACCCGCATTTCTGAAAGCCGCAAAATGGGTTTCACCCGCTGCCTGGCCCCGGCGAGCAACCTCAAGCGCCTGCCCGAAATCAAAGGGATCGAGATCACCGGTGTAAGGACCGTTTCGGAGGCGATTGAAAGCCTGTTCTAAATATTCGGACACAGGATAGGGATTTCGGAATGCGGAATGTGGAATGCGGAATGGAAGGGCAAAGGGCAGGACAAAA